>NZ_JBHWJJ010000010.1:0-109405 GCF_042732005.1 Streptomyces sp. NPDC059851
GGACCCTCGACCTGGGCCACACCCGATACTGAGCACCTCGTGCCGCTGCCCCCACCGCCAGACGGGGGCGGGGGCAGCGGCACGTACGCAATCGATCAGGGAGTCAGCCGGTTCGGTCCGCGGAACAGGAAGGCCGCCTCGCGGATGGAGTCCAGGCCGAGCATGACCATGAGGATCCGCCCGAGGCCGGCGCCGAGGCCGCCGTGCGGCGGGCAGCCGAAGCGGAAGATGTTCAGGTAGTCCTGCATCGGCTCCGTGCTCATGCCCTTCTCCTCCGCCTGCTTCAGCAGGACGTCGGAGCGGTGCTCGCGCTGGGCACCAGTGGTGACCTCCAAGCCCTTCCACAGCAGGTCGAAGCTGAGCGTCAGGTCCGGCCGGTCCGCCGGACGCATGTGGTAGAAGGGCCGGATACTCGCCGGGTAGTGCGTGATGAACGCGAACTCGTGCCCGGTCTGCTCCTTCATGTGCGCGGCGATTCGACGCTCACCGTCCGGGTCCAGGTCCTCCTTCACCCCCTCCGGGTCCCAGCCGCCGGCCCGCAGGACCTTCTGCGCCTCGGCCATCGTGATCCGCGGGAAGGGAGTCTGCGGTACCGCCACCTCGACCCCGAAGACCTCCCGGATCCGCTCCCCGTGGACCTCGGCGACCTTGGCGATGGCGTGGGCGAGCATCTGCTCCTCGAAGGCCATCACATCCTCGACGTCGTCGATCCACGACAGCTCCACGTCGACGCCGGTGAACTCGGTCGCGTGCCGGGAGGTGAACGACGGCTCGGCCCGGAAGACGGGGCCGATCTCGAAGACGCGGTCGATGCCGGCGGCCACCGCCATCTGCTTGTAGAACTGCGGCGACTGCGCCAGGTAGGCCGACCGGTCGAAGTACCCGAGCTTGAACACCTCCGCCCCGGACTCCGACGCGGTCCCCATCAGCTTCGGGGTGTGCATCTCCGTGCAGCCGTGCTCCATGGCGTACTCGCGCAGCCCCTGCTCAAGGGTCGTCTGCACGGCGAACACCAGCTGCGCGGTCTCCCGCTTGCGGACGTCGAGGAACCGCCAGTCCAGCCGGTGCTCGGGCCCGGTGTGCTCGTCGATCGGCAGTGGCGTCTCCGCCAGGTTCAGCACCTCGACCGACTCGGGGACGAGCTCCAGACCGCCGAGCTTGACCTGGGCCGCGTCCACGACGCGCCCGGTGATCCGTACGGCGGACTCCGGGGTCAGGGACTCGAGCACGGCCTCCAGCGGGCCGCCGTCGCGCTTGTGGGTCACCTGGACCATGCCGGAATGGTCGCGCAGGATCACGAACTGCATCTTGCGCTGCAGCCGGAGTGCGTTCACCCAGCCGGACACGGAGACGGTCTGGTCGATGTGGCCGCGTAGGTCAGAGGTCAGAACGCGGCTCGTCGTGTGGATCATCGCAGCCCTCCAGGGGCGTCGTCATGATCCCTTGGGAGTGCGGGCGAGAAGGGAACTCGCGGTACCACCGCACTTTCGCCGCCACCCGAGGGCAGCGGCCTCATTCAGCCCTGTGACGGGGGCGAACCGGCGGGGCATTGGGCCTGCGGCCGTTCCTCCCCGCGCTCAGGAGGGTCTTCACCTCGGGCGCGAGTCCGCCTTCCCAGCTACCGGCGGCTCTCTCTGCTCGCGTGATCTTTGGCTACTCGTCTCCGTCTACGCGTTGCCCACGAGGATAGGTAGCGGGCAGGGCCGCTGCAACGCAATCACGGTGATGGCGAAGACTTGGCCGGATAACGATCACAGGTGGAGCTGCCCAGCAGTGCTGGGCACATAGGTCGAGGCGCTTCGTCGGGTAGCCCGCTGCGCAGAATCACGAACGCGGTCAGCCCTGGAAATGAACGTGATGCTGGTTGCAGCACGCCGAGCCGTGCACGAGCCTGGCTGGCCAAGCTGAGCTACCGCGCCAGGTAGGCCATCTGCTGCTCGTCGGCGGTCAAGGCACCACGGCGGACAGGTACGTGGACGGCTGCCACGATGGAGCACAGTACGAACCGCGAGAACCCGGCACGGCTCTGATCGGGTCACTGTAACTTTGAGGGCACGCGCGATCATGATCTTCTGGAGGGCCTGCGTGAACACCAAGATCAATACGTACGAGTACCCGGCGTACCGGACAAAGCAGACCCCTTCGGGGCGTCCCCTGGTGCTCTTCGCGGCGCGGGCCACCGAGATCTCTGATTGGGTGGGCGTCCCTCAGCGTAGTCGGCTTCAGAACGAGCAGACCATCGGGTTCCAGCGCCAGGAGAACAAGGGGCGGATCCGCGAGCTCTCGAGCTTCTACCACGATGAGCGCAACGTCGTCCAAAACCCGCTTCTCGCCGCGCCGCAGGCACTGGACCTGGTCGAGTTTGTCGCTCACGACGGGCATCCAGAATTCGGCACGCTGCGAATCACCAGCCGTGACTTCAGCGAGGATTCCCTGCTCGAACTCATGAAGCAGGTGGTCCAGCGCTTGGAGCAGCGCATGCCCAGCCTTGCCGAAATGACACTGGATCAGGCTCGCATGGCGTCGATCATGGAAAAAGGTCGCGCGGAACACGGGCTCGACGACTTTGTGGACGGCGATGAAGATGAGGACGGCGAGGAGGCCAATGCCGCGGCCACCGTTGACGACTCGGACACGGCCAGCGTCCTGCTCACTGACGAGACCCACATCGCTGACTTCTACACTGAGCTCAGGGGTCGCATCAAGGTTCTCGAGGCGCTAGACGAGGGCGCTAAGCCTGAGCGCATCCTCGGGTTCGATCGGGATGCCATGATCAGTTATCTCAAGCCCGTCATGCTCGTGGATGGACAGCACCGACTTAAGGGGGCGGTCCTTGCTGCGGAACAGCTGACGGAAACTGACGAGGGTAAGGAGTTTCTGCTCCAGGCGGCGGAGGGAGGCACGGACCCGGACAAGGCGAGCATCGAGTTCATTGCTGAGCACGTCAGGCGACTGCCAGTTTCCCTGCTCATGGATGACAGCCCGAGCGAGCACGTGTTCCAGTTCGTGGTGGTCAATCAGAAGGCCACCCCTATGGGCAAGGCGCTTCTCGGCACGATCGTTTCGACGAGCCTGAGCAAGGACGAGCTGGATCCTGTCGCCAAGCGCCTGAAGAACGCCGGCATCAAGCTGGACGACTCGCAGGCCATCGCATATCTGACGCGTGCCGATGAGAGCCCTTTCAAGAACCTTGTCCAGACAGGGATCTCAGGCGACCAGAACACCTCTCTGCAGTGGTCTGTGCTCAAGGGCCTTGTCAGCATCTTCCGAGAGTTCTCCGGAGGAAAGCTCTACGGCGAAAAGAACGACTGGGCTCGGATCTGGGCGAAGCATCACCTCGAAGAGAGCTCCTTCGTGATGGAGTGCGACGGGCCTGAGGAACGGATCGCCGAGTGGGCGCGCGCGGACGGGCCCTGGCGAGATGTGTTCATCCGCTTCTACACGAAGATCCGAGACAGGTTCGGCTCCATGGATATGGAGGCTGCGAACGCTTGGGGAAACACTCAGCGGAACCTCTTCAATAAGGTCAGCCTGACCATTCTTGCCGCAGACTATTTTGAGTACCTGCGTTCCCAGAAAAGGACTCTGCATAATGTCGACGACGTCGACACCACGATGGAGGCCTGGCTTGAAGAAGTGAGCGATTCTTACTTCAATAGGAACTGGAACGTGGCCAAGAAGGATACCCCCGCGGTCCGCAATCGCTGGGCCAAGCTCTGGGTGGACTACCGCAAGAATCCGGAGTCCCTGCCGAAGGAGAGCCTGTACAACCCTGTCAGCGGGGCGTGATGCAGCCTCAACACGTCGCTGGTTTCATTGCCGAAATCCAGAAGGCGCTGGCAAGTAATTGGTCAGATGAGCAGCTGAAAGCGCTATCTGACCGCACCATCCCCGAGGAGGTGTCGGGGCAGCATAGCTGGCTGCTGCGTGGGGACCTGTCCACTATGTGGGGGCGCTGGTTCATTGAAAGCCTCGTGGACCTCGCGCCGTTCCAGCTGGATAGTCGTCTCAACATCGCCCACGTGCACGCGCGTGTCTTGGCGTACTTCAATCAGGTCAGCCCGCATGCACCCAAGGACGAGCGCGAGAAGTACGCTCGAACTCTGACGGATTTTGCATGGCAGCTGGTGCAAGCCCGACGCGACCGAACGCGCCTGGCAATAACGGCCGCCATGCGAGACGAACTATGGGCGCAGGCGCAGCCAATTCCGCGGTGTTACCTCTGCGGTTTTGAGTTCGGAGCCGCTGCGCGGAACAAGTTTCTGGGCGAATCTGGAGATCTCCCGGTTGTGCCTAGTTTGGTCGACTTTACTCGACCGCGCGCGCGGGCTGCCCACATCTGCATCGAAGTCGACCACGTAACTCCTGTTGCCCAGGGGGGAAAGACTGAAGTTCAGAACCTTCGCTTGGCTTGCGGCTGGTGCAACTCGGTGAAGAATCGGTATACGAACATCTATGACGCAATCCCTTGGGCGTCAGGGATAGTAACTCTTCCTGATCTCGGCGCAGTCACCCAGCCGCAACCTCTCTGGGTGTTGCGTACTGTCGCCACACGCCGGCGCTGCGAGGCCTCCCAAGGCTGCCTCGCCCGCATCGAGGACGCCGAGCTTTTCGCTGCACCCAGGAACGCGAAAGGCGCCCTGACGCCCGTCAACGTCGCGGTCTACTGCCAGGAGCATGATCCTTGGGCCGTTGCGCGATGGATCGGCCCACAGCGCCTGGCGAGCGCCCTCGTCAAGTAGCACGGAGGTGCCCCGCACCGTAGCCTCCCAGACCTGCTGTCTCGGAGCGGCTGCGGTGTGGGGCACAGATCTTCGCGCGTTCGAGGCGTCTTCGTAAGTCCCAGAGGGAGCGCCCGCCGGGTGAAGAGTTGCCTGAATCGCGCATGTCGGGGCACCTGATTCGGGATGCTGGACCGCATGGGAGAAGCGGGGTGGGCAACAGAGCGGCAACGTACAGCCATCGCCAGGTCCCGCCTATCGGTCCCCGCTCGCCAAGCCTTCGCCGACGGCCAGCTGCTGTCTGGTCGCCGAATTCTGGACTTCGGCTGTGGCCGCGGGGATGACGTGCGTGCGCTTGAACGGTTGGAGTGTCAGGTCACTGGTTGGGATCCGCACTTCCAGCCGGACTCGCAACGGAGTCCAGCTGACGTTGTCTTGCTGACCTACGTGCTGAACGTGATCGAGGACCAGGTGGAGCGACGCGAGACACTCCGGGCTGCGTGGGCGCTGGCGACGGCAGTGCTGATTGTCTCGGCCCGCCTCACCTGGGAACGCTCGAAGGTCAACGGTGGTCAGCTGGGTGATGGGGTTGTCACAGGCCGGCGCACGTTCCAGCACCTGTTCACTACTCACGAGCTGCGCCAGCTCGTTGAGGACATCACCGGTTCGCGGTGTGTGGCCGCCGCACCCGGCATCATCTACGCCTTCAGGGATGAGACGGCACGGCTCAGCTACCTAGCCCGACGCATCGCCCCCGACCTCGGGTGGACAGGACCTGACGATCCCAGTACCGCTGTGGAGTCGTTGGTGGGGTACGTCGAGCGCCGTGGCCGACCGCCCCGGTTGGAAGAGATGCCAACAGCGATCTCCGAAGTCATCGCCAAGCTCAGGCCGGCCAACCTGCGCAACCTCATCCGCAAGACTGCACACCCAGAGCTGATCGAGGCTTCGGCACGCCAATCCACACTCAGCACCTTGCTGTTCCTGGCGCTGGAGCTGTTCAACGGGCGAGGCCGGTTCACGAGCCTTCCGCTCTCCATCCAGTGGGACATCCGGGCCTTCTTCTCTTCCTACAAGGAGGCATGCCAGAGGGCAGACCGCTTGCTGCTCAAGTTGCGCGACGATGCATACGTCCGGGGCGCCATGTCAGCATCGAGGGTCGGCAAACTGACACCGACAGCTCTCTACGTCCATCGGAGGGCGGTGGACGCAATGCCGACGGTTCTGAGGCTCTACGAGCACTGCGCCGCGATCGCGGCGGGACGCCCCGAAGAGTGGACCGTCGTGAAGCTCAAGCACGACGGGAGGGCGGCAAGCTGGCTGCACTATCCAGACTTCGACTCTGACCCACACCCGCGAATCCGCAGTGATTACCAAGTCGATCTACGCACGCTAGAAGCCTCACACCGTTCGTACGAGGGTTCAACGAACCGTCCTCTGCTGCATCGCAAGCACGAGTTTCTCGCGCCCGACGATCCGGATACAGCCCGATACCAGCGCCTGACAGCCGCGGAGGTGAGGGCAGGCCTCTATGCCAACCCACACCTGATCGGTACTGAGGCTGGCTGGGAGGGGGAGCTAGCTCGCTGTGGCCGGGACTTTCGAGGGCATCGGCTGGTCAAGCGCGAATGGGATCATCCTTCGGGCTGAAGCTTGATGATCTCGGCTACAAGGGCATCGACGTCGAGGTCTTGCGCCTGGTTGGGGAACCAGGACAGCCGCAGTCCGTTCTTGGCCGCGTGCTCTGGCAGGCCCATTGCTGTCAGGACGTGGCTGGGCGTGTACGAGGCGCTCGTGCACGCCGAGCCTGTCGCCACGGCGACCTGGTCCTTGAGAGCGACGATGAGTGCCTCGGCATCCAAGTCATCGAAGGAAACGTTCAAGATATGCGGAACGGTGTGCAGAGCGTCGCCGTTGATGGAGAAACGAGTCTGGCTGAGTGCGGCGAGGAGGTTCTTGCGGATCCCCTCCGACTGCACCTGCCACTGCGCGTGCTCGTTGTGAAAGTTCCGGGAGGCTTCCGCAAGCCCCATGATCAGTGGAACGGGGAGGGTCCCGGGACGTAGCTTCCGTTCCTGGCCGCCTCCGAACATGATGGGCTCGAGGGGGACCTTGTTCCAGCCTCGGCGTCGCAGCACCAGCGCGCCAACCCCCTTCGGGGCTCCGATCTTGTGGCCGCTGATGCTGATCATGTCGATGGGGGCCTTGAGGTCCGCAGGCACCTTCGCATAGCCCTGGGCGGCGTCAACATGGAGGAACGTGGGTGTTTTTTGGAGCTCGCGGGCTAGGTCGGCGACAGGCTGAATGATGCCGGTCTCGTTGTTCACGTGCATGAGTGAGACGAGGAGAGTGTCTGGCCGAAGACGCTCCAGGACTGCTTCCACGGAAACTCGGCCGCTCTGTCCAGGCTTGATGTACTCGACCTCGTACCCGCGCGACGCCAGGTGCTCGAGGGGCTCAAGCACGGCCTTGTGCTCGATCGCAGACGTAATAATGTGACGTCGGCCACTCTTCTCCGCGAAGGGGATGAGGCCGAGGATCGCGATGTTGTTGGACTCCGTTGCCCCACTGGTGAAGATGAGCTCTTCCGGCTTGGCGCCCACTGTCCCGGCCAGGTATTCGCGCGCCTGAGCCACCGCCCGCTTGGCGCGAGTGCCGTACTCGTGCGTGCGGCTGCCGGCGTTGCCGAACTCCTCCGTCATCCAGTGGAGGACCACCTGCGCCACCCGCGGGTCCACGCGGCTAGTTGCCGCCGCGTCCAGGTACGTCGCCATCAGCAGACCCCCACGTCGTCTTCGGTAGGCAGGACACGTCACAAACGTTAAATCGGTGACGTGACTACGATACCCTTCAGCGGGTGGCCACACGTGCATCTACCAAGCCCGGCAGCAGGACGTCATCGGGATTCGAATACGTCTTCCCTGCCATCAGGGGCGTGCAGGCGGGGCGGGAGTTCTACGTCTCCATGTGCCCGTTGCGACTGATCCCCAAGATCTTCTTGTTTGACGACGAGGAGCTCGCCGCCGAAGTCCGGGCGCAGCGGGTGCTGAACAAGGGCAGGCTCCCAGCTCTCGCGAAGTACATTCTGGACAATCCAGACGACTATGTGTTCAGTGCCCTCACTGCATCTGTCGACGGTGAGATGGCCTTCGAGAGCATCCACGACGAAGGCCCCGGCATGCGCGCCGGCCAGATCCGAATCCCGATGGACGCCCGCTTCCTGATCAATGATGGTCAGCACCGCCGGGGTGCGATCGAGCTCGCCCTCAGGGAGAATCCTGACCTCGGCGACGAAACCATCGCTGTGGTGTTCTTTCATGATGCTGGGCTGGCTCGCTGCCAACAGATGTTCGCGGACCTCAATCGGCATGCGGTCCGTCCCCCGCGATCCATCGGGGTGCTTTACGACCATCGCGACGAGGACTCGGCGCTCGTCCGTCTGCTGGTGCTGCGGTCATCGGTCTTCACTGGCAACGTCGAGATGGAGAAGAGCACCCTCTCCTCAAGCTCGCGCAAGCTCTTCACTCTGAGCGCCCTGTACTTCGCAACTCAGTCACTTCTACAGGGGATTGAGTTGGAGGGGCAGGAGGAGGCGGTAGCGCTGGCTCAGGCATTCTGGGAGACGATCGATGCCACGATTCCCGAATGGCGCTTGGTTCGTGAGCGCAAGCTGTCTGCACCCGAGATTCGCCGAGACTTCATCCACAGTCACGGGATTGCTCTGCACGCACTCGGCCGCCTCGGCAATGCGCTCCTGCGTGAGTCAAAAAGCCCGAAGGACTGGAAGCCGAGGCTAACCCCGCTTGAGCGAGTGGACTGGTCTCGCGCCAACCAAGACTGGGCCGGCAGGGCCATCGTGGCCGGCCGCGTGTCCAAGAACCATCAGAACGTGACGTTGACCGTGAACTATCTGCGCCACCATCTGCGACTCCCCCTCGGTGCTGAGGAGCAGCGAGTCGAGGAGGCGTACGTGCGAGGAGACGAATGACCACCCTCCCTCTCATTCAAGTGCGACGCCCGCTCTTCGGAGGCCGGAAACTTGCCGAAGTCGTGGGGGAGCTCGCCGAAGAGATCCGCGAGCTCTACACCGCGGACCAAGTGCCGTGGGTCATCGGATATAGCGGCGGCAAGGACTCTACTGCCGTCCTCCAGCTCGTCTGGCTCGCGCTGCAGGGGCTTCCCTCCGATCAGCGAACCAAGCCGGTTCATGTCATCAGTACCGACACCCTTGTCGAGAACCCTGTCGTTGCCATGTGGGTCAAGCACTCCCTTGACAAGATGCACCAGGCAGCCATCGACCAGGATCTCCCGATTCGGCCTCACCGCCTGACGCCGGAGATCAAGGACAGTTTCTGGGTATCGCTGATCGGCCGTGGATACCCGGCTCCTCGGCCGAAGTTCCGTTGGTGTACGGAGCGTCTGAAGATCAAGCCGTCTAACGCCTTCATTCGCAGCGTCGTCCAAGAACACGGCGAGGCCATTCTGGTGCTGGGTATCCGCAAGGCTGAAAGCCAGGCCCGTGCCCGCGCTATGGCTAAGCATGAACAGCGACGCGTCCGTGACCGCCTGTCGCCCAACGGCAAGCTGCCCAACTCCCTCGTCTACAGTCCGGTGGAGGACTGGACCAATGAGGATGTCTGGGCTTTTCTGATGCAGCAGGAGAATCCCTGGGGATACGACAACAAGGATCTCCTCACTATGTATCAGGGTGCCTCGGCGGACGGCGAGTGCCCACTCGTTGTCGACAACACCACACCCTCCTGTGGATCGAGCCGGTTCGGCTGCTGGACCTGCACCCTTGTCGAAGAGGACAAGTCCATGTCGGCGATGATCCAGAACGACGAGGAGAAGGAGTGGATGCTGCCACTGCTGTCCTTGCGTAACAGGCTGGACGCCCCCCTTGGCTATGACGAGCAGACCCGTAAGCCGCTGCCGGACAAGCCGATCCGCGACTTCCGGCGCATGAACGGCAACGTGATGCTTTTCGGTGACGGCGAAGATATCGTGCACGGCCCCTACAAGCAGTCAGCGCGAGAAGACTGGCTGCGAGAGCTTCTGGAGGCCCAGGCGTGGGTGCGCGAGCACGCTCCTGAGGAAGTGCGGGACATCGAGCTGATCACGATGGACGAGTTGCATGAGATCCGCCGCCTCTGGGTCTTCGAGAAGCACGAAGTCGAGGATTCCTTGCCGCGTATCTACGAGGCAGCGACGGGTACCGAGTTCCCCGGTCGCACCCTGGATGCCCAGTTGGTCCTGGGCGCGGATGAGATGAAGATCCTCGAAGAGATCTGTCAGGGCGACGAGCTGCATTTCGAGACCACAAGGGCGCTGCTCGGCGTGGAGCGGAAGTATCGAACCATGACGCGTCGTTCGGGCCTCTTCAAGGCGCTCGAGAGCACCATTAAGAAGGGCTACTACACCGACCGGGATGACGCCCTAGCTTTCGCCCAGCGCAAGAAGGCGCTCCGCACTCGCAAGACCACCACGCCCGGCATTTTTGACGAAGAGACCAGCACCGATGCTTCTGCATGAGATCACCTTGGAGAACTTCGGGGCGTACCGAGGCAAGCATTCCCTCGAACTCTCCCCGAAGAAGAACCGTCCGATCGTGCTGATCGGCGGCCTGAACGGCTGTGGCAAGACGACGTTGCTTGACGCGATTCAGCTGGCCTTGTATGGCCGGCGTGCCAACTGCAGCGCTCGCGGCGGCCGCGGATACGACACATTTCTACGTGAAAGCATTAACAGGCAGTCAGAGCCTTCCAAGGGTGCGTCTGTGGCGATCGAATTCTCGATCGCAGTCGAAGATAGGGAGCAGTTTTACACGGTGGTTCGTCGGTGGGGCGCCGACGGCAAGGACGTGCTGTCTGTCGAGATCGACGGTGAGTACAGCCCGGTGATCACCAACGGATGGGCCGAGCACGTCGAGGAGATACTGCCGTTCGACCTCTCTTCCTTGTTCTTCTTCGATGGAGAGAAGATTGAGTCCCTCGCTGACCCGGAGCAGGCCGGCGCAGTGATCCGTACGGCAGTGCGGTCGCTCATGGGCGTGCACGCAGTGGAGCAGCTGCGGACTGACCTGGCTGCACTGCAGCGTCGTCAGGAGATGACGCCGAAGGACCAGGAACTCATGGCCGCCCTCGAAGCCCGCGAGGCTGAGCACAAGGCTGCCGACATGGCCGTCGAGGTGGAAGTCCAGAACCAAGGCAAGCTCAAGACCACTGTAGAGCGCCTGCAAGGGGATCTGGAGCGGCTGGAGAATGAATTCGTAAGCGAGGGCGGTCATCTCTTCGAGCGCCTGAATTCCCTCGATGCCGAGCACAAGCGGGTCAAGTCGCAAATCGAGGCATCTGACTCGGCGCTTGTGAACCTGGCTGCTGGCTCTCTTCCGTTGTTGTTGCTGCGGGATCAGCTGGAGACGCTGAACAAGCAGGCTCAGCAGGAGAGCGAGGCCTCGAAGGCGGCTCAGGTAGTGGATGTGCTGGCGGACCGCGACAGGTGGCTACTCGACCTCATGGGCGAAGACCTCCCAGCCACCGTGCGCTCTTCTGTGTCGAGAAAGCTCGCAGCAGACCGCAAGAAGCGTGCCGCTGTCGCCAGCGTGGAGCACGGGTTCTCTCTGCCGCACGATGCGGTAGCGCAGTTCGCTGCTCTCGAACAGACGCTGGTACACGACCGGCAGCGGGCACAGGAGCTCCTCGCTGAGTCCGCCGGCCTGCAGGACGAGCTGGATACCCTAGACCGCCAGCTCGCCAGCGTCCCGGACCAGACTCGCGTTGAGTCGATCATTGCCAAGCGACGGGAACTGCTTGACCAGGTTGCAGTGGCACGAGCCGATCACGAGCGCTCAGGTGTAGTCGTCGAAGACCTGAAGCGCCGCCGGGAGCAGCTCGATGCCGCAGTCACGCGTGCTCGCAAAGACGCGGGTGACTCCCAGTGGGACGCGGAAGCAGCCAAGAGGCTCTACGACTATGCCGAGCGGACACGAGGAACCCTAACGAAATTCAGCACGGCCCTCGTGAAGCGCCACATCGGCCTACTGGAAGTGGCGGTTCTGCAGAGCTTCAACGAGCTCATGCGTAAGCGCGGACTTGTTAAGGACCTCCACATCGACCCCCAGAGCTTCACGTTGAAGCTCTGGGACGACGAGGGAGAGGAACTCAACCTGGGTCGTCTCAGTGCCGGGGAGCGACAGCTCCTCGCGATCTCGCTACTTGCCGGCCTCATGAAGGTGGCTGGCAACCGCCTGCCCAGCGTCATCGACACGCCTCTGGGCCGACTCGACAGTCAGCACCGCCAGCACCTCGTCGACCGTTACTTCCCCAAGGTCGGTCGTCAGGTGTTGCTCCTTTCGACCGACGAGGAGATCGACGAGCACCTGCTCGCCCGCCTGAAGCCCGCGATTTCGCACACCTACATGCTGGTCCACGATGACACCAAGCTGACGACTTCTGTCGTGCCTGGTTACTGGTGGACCTCGGGAGCCATGCATGTCGCTTGAGACCATTCGACTGTCCAAGACCGCCCGCGACCAGCTTGTCTGGCTCAAGCGCCACACTGGGATCTCGCACTGGAACGTGCTGTGCCGTTGGGCGCTCGCCGTTTCGCTGAGGGATCCCAGCACCCCGCTTGTTCGTGACATCGTCGCGGACTCGAACGTGGAGATGAGCTGGCGTACCTTCGCCGGCGAGTACGGAGACATCTACCTGGCTCTGATCCAGCAGCGGTGTGTCACGGATGGCGAGGAGCCGACAGACAAGAACGTTGCCCGCACGTTCCTGGTCCATCTGCACCGCGGAGTGGGGTACCTCCACGGGATGCGGGACATGAGGAGTGTCAGCGAGCTGGTCAGTCTTGCTGCTAGCTGAGTCCTGTGTGAGCGGATGGGGTGGCACAGGGTGGATTAGGTGGCACGGGTCAGAGGCCCTAGGTCTCTGACCTGCGGAAACGGGGCTCTGCGGCATCATCCGGCATCAGTTTGGTTGATCTTGTACTGCTTGCTAGGCGCTGGGCGGCGAGGTCAAGCCGGACTTCGCAGCCGAGGAAGCCATCGCGGAGGCGTAGGTCCGGGGAAATTTCGTCCGGGCCGGTCTCGCTCAAGGTACGAGGCCGGCACCAGCTCGGTGTGGGCGCCGTGGGTGGGACTCCCGGTTCTCCTCAGCGGGCTCCCCAGCCGCGGTGTGCTTCGGGGCCGTGTGGGCTCCATCCGTTCAGGTGGGGCGCCAGCTCCTCGGGCTTCGGTTCGCGAGCGGTGGGCATGGCGGGTAGAGGGGTCAGTGGGTCGAGGCTCTGAACGTAACGGCGTGCCCAGGCCAGCCACCCTCGCGCCGAGGCCACCGCCGCCTCATCTTCCCCGGCTGCCTCTTCCAGTCGACGCTCCAGGGCGTTGCAGTACGCGCTCAGGCTTGCCGCTTCCTGCCACTGGCCGACCTGCGCACGGAGTACCTCGGCGTACTGTTCCTGCGCAGCCAGGTCCTTCGCCTTCTCCATGGCCGCCCGCCAGCGGACCTCGCGCTCGGCCTTCGCCCGTTCTTCGTCCACCTTCCGCTGGGCGTCCTCTACGGCTCGGGTCTCGATCTCCCGGAGCGCGGCTCCTAGGATGTCCTCCAGCACCCAGCGCTTGCGATCGGCCCAGCGGGACTGCCGGCCGGATCGGCTGTAGCCGAGTTCGATCACGAGGCTCTTCGAGCGCTCCGGGTCGGTGGACTGGGGAGACTCCTGCTGGATCGTGACGGGGTAGGTGAAGCCGTTCACGACCAAGTCCAGTTCGCCCTCGCGGAGGGAGTAGCTGGAGGGGTGGTGCCGCCCGTCGTACGTGGTGTAGGCGCGGCTGCGCCGGCGGGAGGGGACTTCATGCTCCTGCACCTTGTGCCCTCGACGTACTGCCTCGGCGGCGAGGCCCTGGAGCAGTAGCAACGATCGGCGGCGCAGCGGAGCGGGCATGACGAGTCGGCCCTCGTCGTCTCTCAGCGCGGCCACGACCGGATGCGGAGAGCGCAATTGAGTGGGTACGTGGACGGGCGGCGCCTCATCTGGCCTCTGGCGCAGTGAGTTTGGGTGCGGCCCCTCGATCAGAGAGATCTGCAGGTCGCGATTCCACATGCGGAGACTTTCGATGCGCTTGCCCTCAGGGGCGAGGTTGTGGCGCTTCGCGTAGTCGATCACGCGTCGCCACTCCGTCACCGTCGCGTCGTCGGGCTCGGTGATGGTGACCCGCCTGTTCGTAACAAGTCGCTCGATGAGTTCCTTCGCCTTGGTCCGACGGGCGAGTGCGACTGGCCTGTCAGCGTAGGACGCCGAGCGTGTCCTGCCTGCCTCCTTCCCCGCAGCGGTCTTCCTTTCCCCGGCGTGCGCGGGGTCGTCTGGGTGGTGGCCATGCTGGATGTAGAAGGTGCCTGCCTCGGTGACCTTGGCATCCACCTCACTCCCGCTGCGCTTGATCGTCACCAGCCCTCTGTCGCGCAGCGCGTAGGCGGTGCGGAACTCGCCGGGGTCCCAGGGCTCCTCGGACCCGTTGCCGTTCGCGAGCCGGCCGAGTAGGGCGAGCTGTCGTTCGTTCAGGGGAGACCAGCGATGCATGGAAACAGCTCACCCCGGAGCCGAGGGCAGGGGCAATGACTCGTACGGGTGGTCGCTTCTGGCAGCACCGGAGACCTGCGGGTTTGCGGTTCTCGGACGGCCTGCTTGCGTGAGCGCTGCGTGAGCGGACTGGGTGGCACCAGGGCGGACAAGCCGTCACGCTGATCAAGGTCGCAAGCCTCTGATCAGCGAAAACGGGATTCGGCGGCACTGTCCAGCACCACCCGGGATGATCTTGTGGGGCCTCGTAATGCGTAGGTCTCGGGTTCGAATCCCGAAGGCGGCTCAGAGAAACCCCAGGTCATTGACCTGGGGTTTTCTGTTGTGGGCGTCAGGACCAGCCCTGGCGGCGCAGGGTTCCGGGGACGTCCGGGGCGCGGTAGGAGGGGCCCTTGAGGACCTTGCCGTCCTCGCGCAGCGTCGGGCGGCCGTCGGGGCCCAGCTTGGACATGTTGGCCCGGTGGACCTCGGCGATCACGGCGTCCAGGTCGATCCCGTGGACGAGCGCCGTGCCGTACGCGATGTAGACGACATCGGCGAGCTCGTGCGCGATGTGGTCCAGGCGCCCCTCGGCGCTGGCCTCTGCCAGCTCGGCGACTTCCTCCGCCAGCAGGTCCTGCCGGTGCAGGGACAGGGTGCGCGGGACCTCGGTCGGGCGGGTCCGGGCGTCGAGTCCGAACGCGTGGTGGAACTCGCGTACGAGGTCCTGTGCCGAGGTGACCGGCCGTCCGGGGGCCGTCGCGTCCTTGTCCCCGGTCAGCAGGGCCAGGCCGAGCGTCCCCTCCAGTTCGGACCGCAGCCGTGCGGCGCGGGTGGCGGCCGCGCCGCGGTCGGGGGCCCGCAGCACGAAGCGGGCGACGGTCTGACCGGCGGTGACCCGCTCACCGCGGCCCGTCCGGTACGCGTCGAAGCCGATGACCTCCAGCACGTCCGGGGCCCCGTGCAGCGGGTCGAGGGAGGCGTCGCCGGGCAGCGTCCCGCCGTCGTGGACGGTGACCGTGAAGACGGCCGTGCACCCGGCGAGGGCGCCCGGGGCGGGCACCGGTACCGACGCGCCCTCCAACAGCCGCAGCAGGGCGGCGTAGATGTCCTGTCCGGAGGAGTGCCGGTAGGCGCTCGGGAGGCCGCCGCCCATGACGCGCGGGTTGAACTCGACCAGGACGGGGCCCCGGCCGGTCACCATGATCTCCAGGTGGAAGACGCCGAGGTCCGCGCCGATGGCCCGGCAGACGTCCTGCGCGTACGCGATGCAGGCGTCCGTCTCAGCGGCCGTGAGGTCCGCCGGGATGCAGGAGCCCAGCTCGACCACCTCGTCGTCCGGGCTGCGGAAGCGGCCGGAGACGCAGAACGGGAAGAAGTCCCCGTCCCGGGCGCCGATCTCGACGGACACGAGCTTCCCGGTCAGGAGTTCCTCCACGAGCACGCCCCGGGCGAACTGGGCGCGCCAGTGGTCCGGAACCGCGTCCTGACCGGCCAGGACGTCGGCGGCCGCCCGCGCGGCCTGCTCGGGGTCGTGCGCCACGTGGCACAGCAGGCTGGCGCTGCCGGACGGCGGCTTCAGCACCACCGGGTAGCCGATCCGGGCTGCGGCCGCCGTCACCGCGGCCGCGTCCGCAGCGAGGGCGTAGCGGGCCGAGGCCAGCCCGGCCTCCTCCAGCGCGGCCCGGCAGCGGTCCTTGCGGCGGGCGGTGAACACGGCCTCCGGGGAGGTGCCGCGCAGCCCCAGCTCCCGGCAGGCGGTGGCCACGGCCTCGGCCGCCAGTTCCTGGAACGTCATCGCCACGTCGATGGGGTCCTCGGCGTGCACGGCGGCGAGGACCTGCGACACCACCTCGGGGTCCGTGGTGTCGACCCCGTCGACCAGGCGGTCCGCCGACCGGACCGTGCGCAGGTTCTCGCCGCTGACCGCGTACTGCGTCAGGACCGGCTGGACGAACGTGACCCGGTGGCCGGCGGCCTTCGCGAGCCGGATCGCCTGCAGGGCCGGGGGATTGGCGTCGACGAATGCGATGTGCACGAACGGAACTCCTGGTGTGGGACGGTGGACGGGCGGGTGCCGCGGGATGTGGCGCGTCCGCTCAGCGGTAGTGGACCACGCCGTCGCGCTTGCGGTACGGGTCCCGGTGGAACACCTCGAACGCGACGGCCGGCCGGCCCCCGTACCGTGCGCCGGCCGCCGCGAGGTTCCGGCCCAGGAATCCCCGTACGTAGGCCTCGGGCTCCTCGTCGGTCAGGGCCTCCAGGTAGGCGGTGTGGGCGAGGACCGTCTTGACCCCGCGCTCCACCGCCCAGGTCACGTCCACGGCGTGCGTCGGGTACGGGGAGTTGGCGACGGCCTGCCAGCGCACGCCTTCCCACGGCTCCAGGCCTTCGTGCGGGAAGAGGTGGCGGTTGGCCGCGTCGGCGGGGGCGTCCAGCGCGGCCCGGCCCACGACGCGGTGGTCGGGGGTGTTCCAGGAGACGCCCCGCCAGTGGTCGTGGTGGTTGAGGGTGATCACCAGTTCCGGGCGGTGCCGGCGGACCGCGTGGGCGAGGTCCCGGCGCAGCGCGGGCCCGGCCTCGATCAGACCGTCCGGGTGGTCCAGGAACTCCACGGTGGTGACCCCGGCGACGGCCGCTGCGGCACGCTGCTCCTCCTCGCGGACGGACCTGGCCGTTTCGGTGTCCATGCCGTCGATGCCGCACTCGCCGCGGCTGGCCATCAGGTAGACGACCTCCTTGCCCTGGTCGGTCCAGGTGGCGACGGCGGACCCGGCCGCGTACTCGACGTCGTCGGGGTGGGCGACGATGGCCAGGGCCTTGGTCCAGTCCGTCGGCATGTCCAGGAGCTGTTCGGTCACGGGGATTCCTTGTGAGTGGAGGGACGGGTGGGAACGGGGGCCGGAGGAGGAACGACCGGCGGGCGGAACAGGAGGGCGGGCAACGCGGTGCCGGTGATGAGGCAGACCGCACCCGCGCCGAGGAACACCGCGGCCGTCCCCGACCGGTCGGCGACGATGCCGCCGAGGAGGGCGCCGAAGGGGGAGACGCCGAGGATCAGCCACCGGTAGAGGGCGTTGACCCGGCCGAAGAGCGCCACCGGGATGCTGGACTGCCGGTACGACATGCTCGTGACGTTCAACTGCACGCTCAGCGCGCCGTAGCAGGCCATTGCGGCGAGCGCGGCGACGACGCTCGGCACCGCGACCGTCGCGTGGCACAGGCCCGCGGCGGGCGCGCAGCACATCAGGACGCGGCGGGCCCCGAAGCGTTGCAGCAGCCGGGCAGCAGCCGTGCCCGCGAGCAGCCCGCCGACGGCCGGAGCGGCCGCGACGAAGCCCATGGCCGACTCCGGCAGGCCCAGCCGTCCGGGAGCCACGACCCACAGCGGCAGCATCGTGGTGACGGCCGCGAAGGCCAGGTTGCCGGACGCGGCCACCGCGGCGAGGCCCAGCAGGTCGCGGCGCCGGCGCAGGTGCGCCGCGCCCTCGCGCAGCTCGCGCCGCATCGACCGCCCCCGCGCGGGCGCGGGCCCCGGCGCGGGTGCGGGCCCCGGCGCGGGTGCGGGCCCCGGCGCGGATCCGGTGGCGGCGTCGGAGGCGACGGGTGCGGCGGCGGTGTCGGGCACGGGCGCGGTGTCGGGCACGGGCGCGTGGCCGCGCTCGGGGAGCTCGGCGGCCCGCCTCCGGTGGAGCACTTCGAGGCCGGCCAGCGTGGTCGCGTACAGCGCGGCGGCGAGGCCCATCCCGGTGCCCGGTACGGCCGCGAGCAGGCCGCCCAGCGCGGGCCCCGCGAACTGCGCCGTCAGGAGTTGGCCGGTCTGGAGCCGGGCGTTGGCGCGAGGCAGCTGCGCGCGGTCCACCAGGCGCGGCACCAGTGATTGCGCGGCGAGGTCGACGAAGGTGCCGCAGACCCCGACGAGGAAGGCGCCTCCCGCCAGTGCCCATACGGGCAGCAGCCCGCACCAGGCGAGCACGCCCAGGGCCACGACCAGCGGGAGCCGGGCGGCGGACGCCCGCCGCAGCAGCCGCAGCGGCGGCAGCCGGTCGACGACCACGCCCGCGGGCAGCGTCATCAGCAGCCAGGGCGCGCGCAGGGCGACGCCGACGGCGGCGACGGCGAGCGGTGAGCCGGTGAGGGACAGGGCGAGCAGCGGGACGGAGACGAGGTAGACGCCGTCCGCGAGACCGGAGGCGAGGACGGCGATCCGGAAGAGTCCGAAGCGGCGGCCGATGCCGGCGCCGCTGCCCGCCGGGGGCGCGGCGGTGGGTGCGGGGGCCACCGCGCTACTTCCCCGTCAGCAGGACGGAGTTCATGACCGCGCCGTGGTGCGCGCCGAGCACCGGCCCGGACGAGGGGGTGCCGTGCCGGACCAGGACGCCGGAGGGCTGCGACCCGTACAGGAACGGGCCGAGCACGCAGGCGACCTCGGCCTCGGCCGTCCGGCCGGTCTCCGCGTCCGCGAAGCGCATCGGGATCAGGTCGGGTTCGACGCGTTGTTGCAGGACGTGCGGGGCCTGTCGGCCGGCCCGCTCCAGCGCCCGGTGCCACTGCTCGGGGGAGAGCGCCGCGCCGACGACCACGCCGGAGCCGCCGAAGCCGTCGGCGGGCTTGAGGACCCAGTCGGTGTGCCGGGTGAGGGCTGCGGAGTGCTCCAGGGGCACCGTCCGGGGAATGTGGGCGTGGACGAACTCCCGCTCGGTCCCGTCCAGT
Organism: Streptomyces sp. NPDC059851; assembly: GCF_042732005.1. Lineage (NCBI taxonomy): Bacteria > Bacillati > Actinomycetota > Actinomycetes > Kitasatosporales > Streptomycetaceae > Streptomyces > Streptomyces sp. NPDC059851. The sequence goes on from NZ_JBHWJJ010000010.1 coordinate 18,993, forward strand.
TCGGGCAGGTCCTCCCAGAGCCAGGCCAGTGTCCGCTTGTTGGTCAGCAGCATGGTGGCCTCCGGCGTGAACATCCGTACGGTGCCTGCCGCGAGGGCCCGGGCCAGTGCGGTCAGCCCGCCCCCGGCGGGCTGGCCGTGGCTGACGAAGGGCCGGAACACCGCGTCGACGGGCCGGTCGCCGGCCAGGAGTCGGTCGTGCCGGTCGGCCGTCAGTCCGTCCAGCGGGTGGGTGAACATGTTCATGCCGTGGTCGCGGGCGTGCCGGAAGACCGGCGCGAGCCACCGCGCGAACCGCTCGGGGTCCTCCAGCGCGGGCAGCACCCCCACCTCGAAGTGCGGGTACACGACCGAGGCGGCGCCGGCGGCCGTGGCCCGCGGCCCCAGGAAGGCGCGGACGGCGCGCGTCCTGGCCGCCACCGCCGACGGTGGGGCGCTCAGCCCGGGCCGGGCCCCGTGGTGGCGCAGGAAACGGGCGGCGATCAGATCCGCCTGCTGCACCCCGCCCAGCGCCCCGTCGACGTTGAGCTCCACGAACCTCGGAACCCCGCGCTCCGTCAGGACGTCGGGGCGGATCGACGTCAGCAGACCCTCGTCCAGGGGCTGTTCGTGGTCCAGGAGCGGGTAGTGCGCCGTCGGCGCGCCGAGCGCGGCCAGCAGCTCTCCCGCCGTACGGGCGCGCCGGCGGCAGGCGGCGAGCACGAGTCGTGCGGCCCGTACGGTCAGCCGGCCGAGGCGGGCGTGATCGGCGCGGTTCAGCAGCAGCGGTGCCAGGGGCCGCCAGCGCCCGTCGGCGCCGTGGACGCCGTCGAGCAGTGCGGCCGCGCCGGCCGCCGGCGGGGCGGGAACGATCACCCGGCGGCCCGCCCGCCGTCGAGGAGGGTCCCGATCCGCTCCAGCCCCTCCCGCAGGACGGGTTCCTCGCGGGCGAACGTGATCCGCAGCCCCCGCTCGGCGCCGAACACTTCGGCGGGCATCAGCAGCACCCGGCCGTCCCGGAGCACCCGGCGGCAGAAGTCCAGGGAACCGTCCTCCCCGGCCAGCTCCAGCCAGGCGAACGGTGTCCCCTCCGGCTCCAGCAGCCGGACGCGGTCCGCGTGCCGGGCCGCCCAGGCGCGCAGCAGGGCGAGGCCCCGCGAGGTGAGCCGCCGGTAGCGGTCCAGGTGGGGTCCGGGCCGTTCCAGGACGTCCGCGGCCAGTCGCTCGGTGAGGACGGAGTTGGAGATGGTCGTGAGGTGCTTGTGTTCCACGGCCGTGCGCACCAGGTCGGCGGGCCCGCACATCCAGCCCGTCCTGAGCCCGGGGAACCCGTAGACCTTGGACACGCTGGAGACGGAGACCGCCCGCTCGTAACGGCCGAGCAGGGAGTCGGCGGCGAGGTCGACGACGTACTCCTCGTCGAGCACCAGGTGGGTCCCGTGGCGACGCATGGCCGCGGTCAGCCCGGAGGCGTCGAGGTCGACGGCGCGCCGCCCGGTGGGGTTGCAGGGCGAGTTGAGGATCACGGCCCGGGTTCGGGGCCCGACCAGGGTGGCGGCCCGCGCCACGTCGGGCCGGCCGTCCGGCGTCGCGCCGACGACGTCGACGCGGCAGCCGAGCGCGGTCGGGACGTTCCACGCCTGCTGCCAACCGGGCGCGAAGACCACGACGTGGTCGCCGGGGCGGAGCAGCACCCGGTACAGGAGGTAGAGCGCCTCCTGGGCGCCGTGGGTGATGCCGACCTCGTCCGCGTCCCGCCCGTACCTCCGGGCGACGACGGCGCGCAGGTCGGCGCCGCCGCGGTCGCTGCCGTAGTCCAGCACCAGGTCGGCCGGAAGGGTGAGGTCGCGGACGCTGCCACAGGCCGTGTTGCTGTCGCCGAGGTTGATGTCGTACCGGCCCTTGGCGTCCTCGAAGACCCAGCGGCGCATCGGGTACGTGGCGGAGGCGATCGTCACGCGGCCCCCTCCACGGGCCGGGGGCCGGCCAGCCGCCGTGACAGCCGGGGTGCCCAGTGGCCCTGGAGGACGGCACGGACCTCGCCGGTGAGGGAGACCCGCCCGTCCCCGTCGATCCCGACGGCGACCGTCCCGCCGGGCATCTCCACGGTGACCCGAGGACCGGTCAGGCCGAGCGCGTGCGCGGCGACGGCGGCCGCGCACGCGCTGCTGCCGGAGGCCAGCGTGTATCCGGCTCCGCGTTCGAAGACCTCGATGCGGATCCGGTCGTGGTCCACGACGTCCAGCAGTTCGAGGTTGATCCTGTGCGGGAACAGTTCGTGGTCGCGTACGGCGGGGCCCAGCCGGCGGGCGAGGGCCTCGTCGACGGCGGCCGCCCCGGGTTCGATGACGCAGTGCGGGTTGCCGAGGTGCACGCAGGTGGCCGTCCAGGCGGCGTCGGCGGCGGTCAGCGGCTCCCGCAGCATCGTGCGGCGGGGCCCCGTCGCACCGACGGCGAGGCTGTCCAGGGTCGCCGGTCCGAGGTCGACGCCGACGGTGCCCGCCGCCGGGTCGAGGATCCGTACGGGCGCGGGCCCGGCCGAGGTGTGCAGGACGAACGCGTCGGCGTCGGTGTACCCGGCGTCGCGCAGGTACTGGGCGAAGATCCGCAGTCCGTTGCCGCTCTTCTCGCACTCGGTGCCGTCCGCGTTGAACGTCCGCAGGCGGTAGCCGTCCGCGGCGGGCAACGGCCCGTACAGGACGCCGTCGGCGCCGAGCCCGAAGTGCCGGTCGCACACCTGCCGGACCAGTTCCGGGGTGGGTTCGAAGGCCGTGTGCCCGGGGTCGATGACGACGTAGTCGTTGCCCAGCGCCTCGTACTTGGTGAAGTCGTACACGGGGCGCCCTCAGACCGCGGCGGTGGCCGGGACGGCCGGGAGGGCGGGCATGCGCTCCAGGAGGGCGTCGAGGTAGTCCGCCGAGGTGTTGAGCCGGATCAGCGCGCCGAGAGCGATCTCGCGGCCGGCGCGCTGGTCGGCGTGCAGCAGCGGGTGCACCACGTTCTTGAACCAGCCCGCCGCGTGCTGGGCGTCGACGCCGATGTGCAGGTCGTGGTAGACGATGCCGTCTTCGTCCAGGTCGTGGCGGCGCCAGGCGTCGACCACGCAGCGGAACCGCCGGGGGGCCAGGTATTCGGTGACGCCGAAGTAGCCGACCGCCTTGTAGTAGTGGCGGCGGGACAGGGCGAGCGCCGCCGAGATGTTCCCGCAGATCCCGGCCTCCAGCAGGAAGGAGTCGCGGATGTACGCGGGGTCGGCGCCGATCGAGTCCAGTACCCGGGCGAACAGCGCGGAGTGCACCAGGGTGGGGTCCCCGTTGCCCATCTCGTCCCAGTAGTTCGCGGCGATCTCCAGCTTCTCCCCGCCGGACCGGCCGATCTGGAGGAAGGCGAGGATGTCGTCGAACCGCGGGTCGAGGCTGGTCTCCTGGGCGAGGAGCAGGCGCAGGTCCTCGCGGGTCCCGGCCTGGGCCAGGTGGCTGTGGTAGAGGGGGTGCCAACCGGCGGGGTGCTCGCTGACCAGTGCCTTCAGCCAGCGGACGTACTCCGGCCCGGTGGTGGGGTGGCCGGTGACGTCGTCCTCGGATATGCGGGTCAGCTCGTGGCCGAGCACGGCCCGCTCCAGCAGCGCGGCGACGTCCCGGAGGATGGGCTGCCGCTCGTGGTCGACCTCGTCGAGGGTGGCGGCGGAGAACTCCGCGTCGTGGACCAGTGCCAGGGCGGTGTGCACCTCCTCCAGCGCGGCGCGTTCGCCCCGCCCGTACGCGCGTTCGGTCAAGGTCCGGCAGCGCGCGGCGAGGTCGCCGCGGAAGGAGTAGTCGTCGTTGAGCCCGTCCAGGTCCGCGGCGCCGAGGTCCGCGAGGGCGCGCAGGGTGGAGGGCAGGCCGTGGTCCAGGGAGGGCTTCGGGTTCGTGCGCATGCGAGGGGTACCTGTTCCCGTCAGTCGTCGTCCTGGGCGAGCGCGGCCGCGTCGTGTTCGTCGCCGTACCACTTCTCGCTCCAGCGGGAGAACGCGACGATGAAGATGTCGCGGTGGCCCGGTGCTCCGGTGGCGGCGACGACGTCGGTGACGTCGTGCGCGAGGGCCCGGTCGTCCAACAGGACCGCCTGGCCGGGCTGGAGCGTGCCCGTCCAGAACGGCCGGTCGGCGCCCGGCTTCCACAGCCGGGTCTCGCCGCCGCCGACGCCTTCCCGGCGCAGTACGCCGATCATCACGAACTCGTGCCCGTCGTGGTGGACCCCCTCGGGGGTCAGCGGGCCGGGGCGGCCGGGTTCGGCGCGGGTGCGGTTCTGGTGCAGGTTGAGCTGCCAGGTCTCGTCCGGGTCGAGGCCGAGCGTGTCGAGGCCCGCCGCGATCAGGGGTGTGAAGTCGACGGCTACGGGCTCGTAGGCACGGCGCATCCCGCCGCCGACGGCGTTGAACTTCTTGAACGCGGTGTAGTCACGGTGCGGGAGCAGCTCGAAGGCCCAGCCGCTTTCCGGGGTGTGGGCGAGGCGGTACTGGGAGAACCGCTTGGACCGGGTTCCGTGGCCCATGTGGGCGTCGACCGGGAGGTCGTCGTAGCTCGCCACCACGCCGGGGGCGGTTTCGGGGAGGTCGATGACGGAGAACCCCTCGGGGCCGAGCGCCATGGAGATGTCCTTTCGGTGGGGGAGGGGTCGGTGTCAGAGCAGGCCGTACGTGCGGAACTCCTGCGCCACCTCGGGGTCGTCGAGGACGTCCAGCGAAGTGAAGTAGTGCAGGGTCCGCTTTGCGGTCAGCCGGGTGTGGGCGGCGACGGTGCACTCGTCGTAGACCTCTGCCAGGACCTGCTCGGCGGAGTCGTGGGAGAGCCCGTACCCGAGCAGCTCCTCGCGGATGGCGTCGGTGTCGGGCCGCAGGAACGCGTCGACGAGGCGCGGAGCGAGCAGTGCGGCCGTCCTGCGCTCGGTGCGGTCCAGGCCGGCCCACAGGTACTTCAGGAACGTCGCGAAGTAGGCGTGGTGGCGGCCCTCGTCCACGGCGTGGTCGCGGATCGTTTCGCGGACGGCGGGCATCACCCCGTCGTCCACCGGGATCTCGGCGAGGCTGGCCGAGATCAGGGTCTCCGACACCGTGACGAAGATGAGCTCCGCCAGGGCCCGGTACTCCGGTGCGAGCGTCGCCTGGATCTCCTCCAGCCGCTTCAGGAAGTACGGCTGCCGCGGCAGCCGCGGTGCGATTCCGGTCCGGTCGCGGACCTGGCGCATCAGGTCCACCGAGAACAGCGCGTGGTACGCCTCGTCGCAGTAGATCTTGTACGCGTCGAAGCGCATCTCCTCGGGCAGCTCGACCCCGACGGAGCCGCCCGCGATGCCGAGGACGGTGCGGTTGACCACCAGTGTTTCCAGCTTGGCGGTGAAGTCGAGGTACCGGTACAGGTGCTGGATCAGGACCTGGTCGAAGAGCTCGGGCCGCAGCTTCGCGATGAGCGGGTGCCGTGCGACGGGCACGAGGTCGGGGGAGAAGTAGCGGACGGCCTCCGAGGAGGGCTCGTCGAGCGTCCGCCGTGGCGCCTGGCGTACGGAGGACCGCTCCCACCAGCGCCCGAAGGGGCTGGTGTACGTGGTGTCCTCCGCCGCTCCGGCGCCGCGGGTCCCCTCCTCGGCGGCCCCGTCCGCCCCGCCCGTGGGGGCGGCGGGGGCGGTGAGTGCCTTGCGGGGGCAGTAGGCGAGGGCGGAGCATCCAACGAAGAGCCCGACTATCCCGCACATCGCGTGGTTCCCAATCGTTCGTCGTGGTGTCGGATCGCGGTTCAGAAGAGCCGGAGCTGGCCCGTGCGCTGGGCGCGCCGCTCGCCGAGGCGGAGCATCAGTGAGGCGAGGAGCAGCAGCGCCACGGTGACGGCGGCGAGGCCGCCCAGCGTCCCCGCGAGGTCGGTGAAGCCCTTGCCCTCCAGCAGTGCGCCGCGGACGACCTTGAGGCTGCCGGTCAGCGGCAGGGCGGTGCCGATCGCGGCGATCCAGCCGGGCAGGGCGGTCACGGGGATGCGGGCCCCCGACGCGAACGCCATGGGGTCGTCGAAGATCGTGAAGAGGAAGGCCGAGTCGCGGGAGAAGATCAGCAGGCTGTTGAGGAAGGCGCCCCAGGCCACGGCCGGTAGGAGCAGGGCCAGGAACGCCACGAGGAACATCCCCGGATGCGCCGGCTTGACGACGTCGGTCACCAGGAAGAGCGTCAGGCTGAAGCAGAGGAACAGCCAGGCGTTCTGCAGCAGGGCGCCGAAGCCGTTGGCGACGACCATGACCAGGCGCGGGACGGGCGACAGGAACAGCAGCTCCAGCGTTCCGGTCTGCCGCTCGAAGGAGAAGTGCCAGGCGGACTGGACGAGCGCGAAGAAGAAGGAGAAGCCGAGCGCACCCGTCGCCAGGAACGCGAGGAGCTGCTGGGGGTCGGCGGCGGCCGACCACTTAGAGCCCGCCGCGCCGCCCACGACCGGCCGCACCGTGTAGTAGGTGGTGAGGAGCTGGAGCAGCGGCCACAGCAGCATGGAGAAGAACACCAGGTTGCTGCCGCTCATCCTGCGGTGCTGCTTGAGGATTTCGGCGGCGCCGATCCGGGCCATGGTCCTCATGCCGGTACTCCCTGGGCGGCTGCCGGCGCCGCGGTGGAGTTCCCGAGGGCGAGGATGGCGTCCTCCAGCGAGGGAGTGCCCACGGAGAGGCCGGCGACGGTTCCGCCCGCCGCCACGATTTCGGTGACCAGCGGGCCCGCGATGTCGTCGGGGTGGCGCAGGGTGATGCTGAGGGCGCCGTCCTCCATGGACCGACCGGAGACCCGGGCGTCCACCCGGGTCGCGAAGTCGGCGATGGCCGTCTGGACGGCGGCCGACGGGTTCGGGACGGTCACGGTCACGGTGCCGTGGCAGCCGGTGGCCGAAGTGATCGTGGCGGGGCTGCCCTCGGCGAGCATCCGGCCCTTGGAGACGACGTGGACGTGCTCGCACAGCTCCTCCACCTCGGCGAGGTAGTGGGAGGTGAGCAGGACCCCCTTGCCGTCGGCTGCCAGCCGCGCGACGACCTTGCGCAGGTCCCGGGCGATGGGGGCGTCGAGACCGAGGGTGGGCTCGTCCAGCAGCAGGTAGTCGGGGTCGTTGATCAGGCCGCGGGCGATCGCGAGGCGCTGCGTCATGCCGCGCGAGTAGCGCTCCACGACGGTGTCCGCGGCGTCCGCCAGGCCGACGACACCGAGCAGTTCCTCGGCGCGCTCGCGCAGCACCGGCTCGGGGACCCCGTAGAGGACGCCGAAGTAGCGCAGGTTCTCGCGGCCGGTCATGCGCGCGTAGACCATGCGCTCACCGCCCGCGATGAGGTTGATCCGGCGGCGTACGGCGCGGGCGTCGGACACCGTCGACAAACCGTCCACGGTCACCGAACCGGAGGTGGGCCGCAGCAGCGTGGAAAGGATCTTGATGGTGGTGGTCTTGCCCGCGCCGTTGAGGCCGAGGAACCCGGTGACCCGGCCGCGCGGCACGGTGAACGAGAGGCCGTCCACAGCCGTCTTCAGGGTGCGGGGGCCGAACATCCGCTCGCGTACGGCGAACGTCTTGCGCAGGTCCCGGACGACGATTCCTTGGGTCACGGTCAGAAGGTCCTTTCGAGAGCACGCTGCTCCGCGCGGGGGAGCAGCCACCGGCCCAGGGCGAGGTAGCAGGCGCTGACCACGGCGGCGACGCCCAGCCGGGGCAGTGCGGTGGCGTAGTCGAAGTCCCCGGAGAGCGCCGCGCGCAGGCCGTCGAGCGAGGCGGTGACCGGGAGGAGCTCGGCGAGCCACTGCGCGGGTTCGGGCAGGTACGCGCGGGGGAAGGTGAAGCCGCACAGCAGCCCCATGCCGAGGAACAGGGTGTTCTGCGAGATGTGGGCCTCGCCCGCGAAGAGCATCACGGCCGACAGGACGAGGGACATCGCGAACAGCGCGAGCGTGAACACCAGCAGGGACAGGGCCAGCCCGGCCGCGTGCGGTACGGGCAGCGTCACGCCCAGCAGCGCGGCGACGACGGACAGGGCGCCCGTCTCGGCGAGCGTGCTGAGGACCGCGAACGCCCCGAAGCCGAGCAGGTACGGCATCCGGGCCGCGGGCGCCACGACGAGCGCCGCGATGGTGCCTTCCCGCTCCTCCGTGATCAGGGCCTTGGCGGTCCACAGCAGCATGCGCACGGCGAAGGTGTAGGTGATGGCGCCGACTGCGACGTAACCGACGTAGTCGGACGAACCCGTGGCCGAGGTGAAGCCGGAGTCGACCTCGCCACCGCCCACCGCCCGATGGGCGAGGAAGGCCAGGACGATGGTGAGGGCGCCCGTGAGCACGGTCGACGTGAAGTACGTCCAGGGGTAGGCGCGCCGGGTCAGGGCCCACATGCGCCAGAAGGTGGCGAGGACGACGGACACGGGTCAGGCGCTCCCCATGTCGATGATGTCCGCCTCGGCGAGTTCGGCGAGGAGTTCGAGGACGTCGGCGGTGGCCTCCTCGGTCCCGATGCCGTACTCGGCGGCGAGCAGTTCGCCGATCCGGCCGGCCGAGCGGCTGCCGTCGACGTTCTGGAGGATGAAGGCCGCGGACTCGGAGAGCTCCAGGGCATGGGGGCCGTTGGCCGCGAGCAGCTTGCCGCGGAACTTGCGGAACCGGGTCTCGGGCGTGGGCCGGGGTACGGCGTCGGCTGCGGGCGTGGTCGTCATCGCTCAGATCTCCACTTCCATGGAAAGGCTCTTGCACAGGGTGATCACGTCCTCGACCCACGGGCGGGCGGTGGCGGGGTCGAAGTCGCGCATGGTCTCGACGGCCCAGTACCGCTCGTACGGGAGCGCCTCGGGACGGGCCGCGGCCATGCGCCGGGCACGCCACTTGACCAGCCGGCCGACCTCGCCGTGGGAGGCGAGCAGGGCGTCCACGGCGTGTCCGAAGGCCTGCCGGACCGAGAGGACGGCACTGTCCACGTCGTCGACCGCCAGCTGGCCGAGCGCGTCCTCGACGAAGTCGTCGGCGTTGGTCAGGCAGTACGTGACGACGACGGCGCGGAACGCCGACTCCTCGATCTGCCGCCGCCGCTCCCGGACCCAGTCCTCGCCGGACAGCGGACGGCAGGCGAGCAGTCGCTCCAGGAGCTGTTCCTCGTCGCGGGTGACGATCTGGCCGATGGAGCGGCCGGTGTCGAACTCGGCCCAGGAGACCTTGTCGAGGACCTCCCCGATCTGGGCGTCGGTCCAGTACTTCAGCTCCCAGCGCCGGCCGTCCCCGGGGAAGTGCGCGGTGGGCACGTCGGGGCGGGTCAGCGGGAGCTGCAGGGACCCGGAGGCGGCGCCCGCCCAGGCCTCGTCGGTGACGACGTAGATGTCGACGTCGCTGGAGGGGTTGGCCCAGCCGCGGGCGAGCGAGCCGACGACGAAGGCCGAACGGTGGTCCGCGGGCAGCAGGCCGTGGCGCGCCACCTCGTCGAGGCATCGGGTGAAGTCGAAACTCATGGGGTCGGCCTTCCGGAGCGAGCGCACTGGAACTGGAGCACCGCGGGGGGAATGTTGTTGAGGAGGTGGGCCAGCAGGGCGGGGTAGAGCGATTGCGAGGCTGCGGTGAGGGCCAGCAGGGCCGCCGCCGAGCCGATCTCCACACCCATGGCGCGCGTCGAGTCGCGGCCGTTGGCGCCGGGCGGGACGTGGTGGCGGGCCACGAACGCCGCTGCCGCCAGCAGGCCGAGGGGGGCGGCCGTGCCCGCGGCGGTGGTCAGCACGACACCGCGGAACAGCGCCTCCTCGCCGGCCGGGCCGACGAGCGTCGCCGTGGCCCGGGCGTACCCGTGGCCGGGGCGCGTGGGTCCGGCGAGGAACGCCAGCTCACCGGTGGCCAGGGCGCGCAGGTTCATACCGCTGGCCCAGATCAGTGCGGCGCCGAGCGCGCCGCCCGCCGCGTACCACCACCAGTCGGCGCTCTGCCCCCACCAGGCGGCGTCGGTCCACCAGGCCACGGCGACGGCCCCGAGCGGGGCGATCAGCCCGCACAGGGTCTCGGTCCAGAACCCGGCGACGGATCGGGTGGTCCGGGGCAGTCGCCAGGGCAGGCACAGCAGCAGCGTCTCGGCCACCAGGAGTACGGCCACCACCCGGGCGGAGCCGCCCGTGCCGGCCAGCGCGACCGCGAAGGCGAGCACGCAGGCCGCGGCCGCCAGCCGGCCCCGGGACAGGGGCCACCGCGCCCAGTCGAAGACCCGGGGGAAGGGCGGGGTGGCTGAGGTGGACCGCTCCGCGGCCGGGGTGGCGGCCACCATCAGGCGTCTGCCGCCGGCTCGGACAGGGTGATGACGCCCAGGTCGGCCGACTCGAACAGGGGGTCCGCGACCTCGGAGAGCGCACAGCCGAGGGCGGCCAGCAGTTCGTCGACGGTGTGCTCTCCGTCGATGGCGTCGAGCATCCGCACCCACGAGGGGGTGTCCGCCGCGTCGACGACGTACTGGATCTCGCCGTTCACCAGCACGTAGCGCACGTCGGGGTCGTTGGGCTCCGACAGCAGCAGCACCGAGTCGTGCAGCGCGGGCACCAGGCCGCCGTGGCGCTCCGCCCGGTTCAGCACGTGTGCCTCGATGGCGTGCCGCTCGGCGTCCCAGTCGGTCACGGTCAGTGCGGTGGGCACGGCGGCGGGGCGCGCGTCCACGGGGGCGGCGGGCGGCTGCTCGGCCATCTGGTCCAGCAGGCCGAGGTTGACGACCCGCAGGAGGAACTCGACGTGGCCGGAGGTCGGGTCGTCCTGGAGGGCGCGCAGGGTGGCGCGGGCGTTGTCCGCGTCGATGTACTCCTTGGCGCGGGCGCCCGACAGGGCCTCCTCCAGCAGGGCGTCCCCGTTCGCGGCGAGCATGGCGGCGAAGGCGCGGTACGTGTGGTGGACGCCGTCGCCGTAGAAGAACGGCACCTTGGGCCGGTCGGCGTACTCGCGCGGCAGGACGTCGCCGAGTCCGTCGCGCAGGATCCGCTTGTCCCAGATCAGCCGGGGCCGTAGGGCGGGCGGGACGGAGGCGGCCAGCTCCACCAGCCGGTGGTCGAGGAACGGCACCCGGGCCTCGATGCCGCTGCCGGCCGCGGTGCGGTCCTCGTGCCAGCAGTTGTACTGCTGGATGTCGCGGTACTTCCAGCGCCAGAAGCGGTGGTACGCGTCGTCGGCGGGGGCGCCGTCGCGCAGCACGTGCGGCCGTACCAGGGGGTGTGCGGCGGACTGCTCCCACCAGGCGGCGGTGCCGCGCGCGCGGTGGCGGTGGTCGCGCAGCGCCATCTCGTCGAGGTTGGCCAGGAAGCCCCCCCAGTCGCCGCCCCCGGCGGCGGTCACGGAGTAGCCGCCGTTGAACTCGTCGCTGCCGCCGCCCAGCAGCATGCCCTTGATCTCGGGGAACTCGCTCTTGACGTAGCGGTAGAGCTCCCGCTTGTAGAACACCTCGGGGCTGCACTGCGGGCTCTCCAACAGCCAGAGCAGGTCCTTCCACTCCTCGGCGGAGGGAACCCGCCGGGTGTCGAAGACGACCTGGTGGTTGTCGAGGCCGAGGAGCGCCGCGGCCCGGTGCCCGTGCTCGGAGTCGCCGTTGACGAGCGTGCTGCCGTTGAGCGCGGTGAAGGTACGGGGGCGGATGGTGCTGAGCGCGGCGACGGCGGCGGAGTCGACGCCGCCGCTGAGGAACAGGCCGAGCTCCACGTCCGAGGTCTCGCATTCGCGGACCGATTCGGCGAGGAGTTCCCGGTAGTGGGCGATGAATTCATCGGCGGACAGGTCGTCGCGGAAATCGCCGAGATCCGGGAACGACCAGTAGCGGTGGGATTCCGAACGGCCGTCGCGCAGGTCGAAGCTGACGATGGTCCCGGCCGGCACCAGCTCAATTCCGTGGAACCAGGTGTTGGGGGCGCCGTCCACGAGATCGGGTGCGCCGTTCAGCGCTTGATCGGCCAGGGCCCCGCTCCAGTCGACCTCCCGCGGGCAGGACGGGTCCTGGAAGAGCGCCTTGATTTCGGAACCGAAGATGAGGCGCTCGCGGTCCTGGTGGTAGAAGAGCGGCTTCACGCCGAACCGGTCGCGCGCGAAGACGATTTTGTTACGGGCCTTGTCCCAGAGGACGACGGCGAACATGCCGCGCACGTCGTCCAGGAACCGCAGCCCCTTCTCCTGGTACAGGTGGACCAGGACCTCGCAGTCCGAGCCGGTGCGCATCCGCACGCCGGACGGCAGGCCCGCGGCGAGTTCGCGGTGGTTGTACACCTCGCCGTTGGCGATGAGCACCACGCTGCCGTCAGGGCTGTGCAGGGGCTGGCTGCCGGCGGCCGGGTCGACCAGGGAAAGTCGGGTGAAGGCCAGCCCCACCGGGCCGGACCTCAGCAGTTCCCGTTCGTCCGGACCGCGGTGCGCCACGGCGTGGGCCATGCGGCGGAGCAGGTCGTCCGCGTCCGCGGGGAGCATCCGCCCGTCGGTACGGGCCAGTCCGGCCAGGCCGCACATATCCACCTCACCTGAATTCTTGTCTCGTGCCGGTACGGGGTCCGGCACCGATCCGGTGAAGAGCCGGGTGACGAGCCGGGTGAAGAAGGGGGAATAGGAAGGGCCGGGACGCCCGCTCCCGGAGGAGCGGGGGTCCCGGCTCTAGCGTCATCACGGGGAGACGCTCAGGACGGTACCGAAACCGACCTTCTTGGCGGAGGGCTTGATGTACTTCTTCATGTGAAATCACCTCCTTTCCCTTGGGGAATTGCTGGCCTTCGGGACCCGTTCACCGGGACCCCGTCGGCCTGCTGAGACGACATTAGGCGGAAGATTCCCGGATGCGCTCCTTCATCAAGCTGCAATGCAGGTTGATGACCTACGTACTGGGTGGTCGCCACCGGGGACGGCGCCCACAATCGGTACAGGGCCACTTATCGATTGGGAGTTGTGCTCGTGAAATCCCCTGTAGAAGGCACGCCATGGTCGACCCCGGCTGACTTTCAGGACCGGTTGCCACCGGTGGAAGTCCACTGCCACGGGTTCGGCGACGTCGATTTCTCCGACTTCACCAAGGTCGACCTGGTGCGGCTCGACGCGTGGTGTGCCCGTGAGGGAGTCCTGAGCCTGCCCACGATGTACCTGCACCGCGCGCAGCTTGCGGAGTTCGAGGCGTTCGTACGCGACTACGACCGCATGCGGCGCGAGGGCGGCCTGCGGCACATCGCCGGCATCGCCCTCGAAGGGCCGCTGCTCGCCAGCCATGGCGGCACCCCCGCCCCCACCGTGTGGGCGCCGACCCGCGGGGAGTGGGAACGCCTGGCCGCCCTCGGTGAGTTCGGGCTGAAGTACACCGTGCTGTCGCCGGACGCCTTCTCGCCCGCCTCCGAACTCCACGATGCGCCCGGCGCCCGCGAGACCGGCTTCGCCTGGCTGGTGCCGCTCCTCATGGCCCACGGCATCCGCCCGGCGCTGGGGCACTTCACCCGTGCCGATCCGGCGCGCAGCGCGGCGCAGGTCGACGAGATCGTGGACCTCGCCTGGCAGTCGGACTGGTCCGGCCAGGGCGTCCGGGTGGTCACGGACCACCTGTTCAACGACATGCCCCTGACGATCCGTCATGCGTTCCGCACGACCCGGGCGCGCAAGGAACGCGACGCGCTCATCGCCTCGTACGACCTGCCGAACTGGACGCTCCAGGGCATGGCCGACATCGCCGGCCCCGTGCCCGCGGCGATCATGCGACAGGCCGCGGCCGGCCGCATCGCCGCCTGCATCAACTTCGACGGCGAGCACGTGGACCTGGCCATCGCGGCCCGCGCGGTCCAGCTGATGGGCGTCGAGAACTCGATGATGATGACCGACCGATGTGACTCCGCCCGCCTGGGCGGCCAGGACCTGCACCAGACCGCGGACAACGGGCTCTGGTACCAGGACGCCGGCGTCGTCGCCGCCGGATCGGTCCCGCTGGCCCGCCAGATGGCGAACGCCCGCGCGCAGGGTCTGTCGGACGAGGAAGTCCACGCCCTCGTCGCCGGTACCGCGCACCGGGTGTTCGGCCTCTCCGTCGGCGCGGATCTGCGCGTCTCCGCCGCGTAACCACTCAAGGAGTCACAGATGCTCGATGAACTCGACCGCCTGGTCGTGGACTGGTCGGACCTGCCCAGGGCCCGCGCCCAGACGAAGGAGATCCTCACCGCGCTCAGTGAGGACAAGGCGGCGCTCACCCAGCTGCTCGAACGCGCCCGCGAGGAGGAGGACCTCTTCGACAAGTGTGAGCACCACCGGCTGCTCGACAAGCTGGTGGTCTACGACGCCCTCGACCGGGGCTTCCGCATCCGGGTCCACGTGTCCACGGAGGACCACCGGGACCGGCCGCACGACCACCGGTTCTCCTTCACCTCGCTGATCGTGCGCGGCCAGTACAAGCACGTGCGGCACGAGCTCACCGGCCGGTTCGACGAGGACGCCGTCCCCGCGGGCGCCCAGGACGACTTCGACGCCGTCCCCACCGACATGAAGGTGGTGCCCCGCTTCGTCACGCACGAGCAGGCGGGCAACTGCTACACCCTGCACCACAGCGAGATCCACACCACGTACACGACCCCCGACACCGTGTCGCTGTTCCTGCGCGGCCCCGTCGAGAAGGAGCGCTCGATCATCACCGAGCGCGAGACCGGACGGGTCTGGTGGCGGTTCGGCGAGGACAAGGAGAAGGCCTCGCGCCGCGGCAGCAAGCGGATCAGCAAGGCGTACTTCGACGACCTCACCAGCCGGCTGCGCGCCATGGAGGTGCTGTGATGGCGACCCGACCGGGCGATGACCTGCTGTACCCGGCGTACTCCGACCTCCTGGAGCCGCCCGTGGCCGGCGATGTCGTGGCGGCCGAGGCCTTCATGGCTTCACTGCCCACGGTGCGCTGGGACGACCTGGAAGCCGCCGCGGAGATCACGCAGGCCGTCGCACGCCGCATCGGCGACGACCGGGCGCTCCTGCGCGCCCTGCTGGCGCGGGCCGTCGCGGACCCCGTGCTGCGCGAGAAGTTCGAGTGCCACGCGCTGGACGACAAGATCGTGATCTGGGACGACCAGGAGAAGGGCCTGCGCATCCGCCTGCGGCTGGCCAACACCGACCAGTACGAACGGGTCCACAACCACCGGTACAGCTTCACCGCGTACATCCTGCACGGCGCCTACCAGCACACGCTGTACGCGACGGACCAGCCGCTGGACGAGACGGCCGACGTCACCCGCTTCTGGGCGCACTTCGTGCGCGAGGAGCCGGTGGGCCGCTGCATCACGCTCGACCACGAACAGCTGCACACCACCATCACGGAGCCCGAGACCATCTCCCTGATGATCCAGAGCCCCGCCCGCAAGCAGCGCGCCTTCATGATCCGCCGCGAGGACGGGCACGTCTGGTACCGGTACGGTGCCGCCGACGAGACCGCCGAGCGCCGGGCGGAAGTCCGCATGTCCGACGACCGGCTGCGCCACTGGCTGTCCCGCCTCCGCGCGCACGGCGTGCTGTGAGCACCGTCTTCGGCCACCTGCGCTACGGACCCTCCGCCTGGCAGCGGATCGACCTGTACGGGCCGCTGGAGGAGCCGGCCGACCCCCCGGCGCCGGTCGTGCTCGTCCACGGCGGTTTCTGGCGGCACGACCGGACGGCCCAGGACCTGGAGCCGCTGGCCTGCGCACTGGCCGCGGCCGGGCACCGGGTCGCGGTCGTGGAGTACCGTCCCGCCTGGGACGGCGGCCACTGGCCCGGCGCGGCCGAGGACTGCCGGGCCGCGTTGCGGCTCCTCGCCGAGCGGGACCCCCGCTGGTCGGGGGCGACCCTCGCCGGCCACTCGGCCGGGGCGCACCTGCTGCTGAGTGCGGTCGCGGGCGCCGGGACGGGGGCGCGGCTGGTGCTGCTGGCCCCGGTCGTGGACCTCGTCGAGGCGGCCCGTCTGGGCGTGGGCGACGGCGCGGTCGACGTCTTCCTCGCGGCCCATCTCGCGGGCGGCGGGAGCCACGCGGACGCGACGCCGGTCCTCGGCCCGGGCGACGCGGCCGACATCACCGTCGTGACTGCGGAAGAGGACCAGGCGGTACCCGCCGCCCTGTCCGCCCACCAGCTGGAGCGGTGGAGCGCCCAGGGCCCGCCCCCGCGCGAGGTACGGCTCGCGGGCGCCCGCCACATGCACCTGGTCAACCCCCGGCGTCCGGCGTGCGCCGCGGTACTGCGCCTGCTCACGGGTACGGTCCCGGCCGCGGGAGACCCGGCATGACGGGTACGACGAGCGGGCGCCCGATGCGGATCGGCGTCCTCGTTTCCGCGACCGGCGCCAACCTCTCCACCCTGCTCGGCCTCCAGAGGCGAGAGCCGGAACGGTTCCAGGTCGCCCTGGTCGCCTCGCACGGCACCCGGGCCGGTGCGCTGGGCGTCGCCCGGGAGGCGGGCGTCGAGACGTGGACCGGTGACTTCGACGAGGTCTGCGGCCTGGCCTCGCGGGCCGAAGGGCCCGCGGCGAAGGCACGCTACCGCGCGCTCGCCCGGTCGTGGCACGACGGGCTCGACGACCGGATCCGGGCCTGGGAGCGCCGCGAGGGCGACCTCGACCTGGTCGTGCTGGCCTACCACCGTTGGATCGAGGGGCGGTTGTTGGACCGCTACCGCGGTCGGATGATCAACCAGCATCCCGGTGACCTCAGCGTCCTCGACGAGGAGGGCCGGCGGGTGCTCGTCGGCAAGGATCCGGTGCGCCTGGCGATGGGACTCGGGCACACGTCCACCCGGACCTCCTGCTTCCTGGTCGACGGGACCCAGGACGGTGGGCCGGTGCTGTGCACGGGGCCCCCGGTGCCGACGGCCGGCCGGCCGGCCACCGTCGAGGGGGCCTGGCAGCAGGAGCTGGAGCAGAAGGACCGCAGTGACCGGGCGTGCCTGGAATGGACCGTGCGGGCCCTGGCGGACGGCCGGCTGAGCGTGTCCGACCGTACGCACCGCGACGGGAGCCGGGTCGTGGAACTGGACGGAACCGAGACGCCGCTCGGCGGAATGAGGATGGTGGAGGAAGCGGAATGACCACGATCATCGATGAGGAGACCCGCTCCGCCGTGTCCCCCCGGACTTCCGCCGTGGGTCCCCGGGCCTTCGACGCGCTCAGCTCCGACCCCCGCAAGCGGGAGGCGTACCGCCTCGACACCTACGCGCGCGAAGGGCTCGACCTGTTCCGGTCGCCCGGCGACCGGGCATGGCTGTACGCGACGACGTTCGTGGTGCTCAAACCGGATGCCTTCGCCGGCCGCCGCTGCGGCCTGATCCTCGACATCCTGGCGGAGGAGGGCTGGCTGCCGATCGCGGCCCGCCCCCTGCGCTTCGACCCGCTCCTGACCCGCGAGATCTGGCGCTACCAGTTCAACGCGGCCTCGGCGCAGCGCATCGCCGTCGTGGACCACCTCCTCGGCGCGGGCCCGTCGCTGCTGGTACTGCTGCGCGACACCCGCCGCGAGCCGGGGCTGCCCGCGAGCGTCCGGCTGACCGCTGCGAAGGGATCCGCGGACCCCGGGGCGGCCCACGGCCGGGACCTGCGGACCAGGTTCGGCCGCGTGAACGGACTGTTCAACTTCGTCCACACGGCTGACGAACCGGCCGACGTCGTACGGGAGCTGCGGCTGTTCGGCTACCGCACGGGCAGCTCCTGGCTGCGGACCGCGCTCGGCGCGACCGTGGCGCAGCCCGACGGGCCGTGCCCGGCGCGGAGCCTGCTGCCCGAGCTGGAGCGGGAGGTCCCGGCGCACGACCTGGACCTGACCGAGAGCCTGCGCAGGCTCGCCGCCCGCGGGGACACCTGGGGCGAGCTGGCGCGCCTGCACGCGACGCCGCAGCGGGTGGCCCTCTGGCTGGAGGCGCTGGAGGACACCGAGCTGCCCGGGGGCGCCGCGCGTTGGGACGTACTGTCCGTACTGACCGGCTGGATCGAGTGCAACGAGCCGGGCGTGGCGCCGCTGCTGGCCACCGTCTCGGCAACCGACTGGAGGAACAACGGATGAAGCCGTTCCCCGATGACGTACAGGCCGTGGTCTTCGACTGCGACGGACTGCTCGTCGACACCGAGGTGTGCTGGACGCGCGCCGAGACGGAGATCTTCGCCGCGCACGGCCACGGCTTCGGACCGGAGCAGAAGGCGCTCGTGATCGGCCGCACCCTGGCCGCCGTCGGCGCGGCGATGGCCGACTACTTCGGCCGCCCCGGCGCGGGTGACGAGCTCGCGGCCGAACTCCTCGAAGGGGTCCGCAGGGAGCTCGCGAAGGGCGCCGACCCGCTGCCCGGCGCGGTGGAGCTGGTCAAGGCGTGCGCCGCGGCGGTTCCGGTGGCGGTGGCCAGCAACAGCCCGCGCGAACTCCTCGACACCGCGCTCGACTCGGCCGGTCTCGCCGGGTTCTTCCCGGTGTCCTTCGCCGCCGACGAGGTGGAATCGGCCAAGCCGGCCCCCGACCTGTACCTCGCGGCCTGCGCCGCGCTCGGCGCGGACCCGATCCGGTCGGTCGCCTTCGAGGACTCGGCCACCGGTATCGCCGCCGCGCGGGCCGCCGGGCTGTACGTGGTGACCGTGCCGTCGCTGAGCGGGGCCGTCCTCGACCACGACCTGCTCACCGACTCGCTCGCGGAGCCGGTCGTGGTGCGCTGGGCGGAGGGACTCGGTGCCCGTGCCGCTCGTTGACGATCCGCTGGTCTGTCTGTGCATGCACGTGCCGGAGAGCGAGGTGGTCGCCGCCGTCCGCGTCGGCCACCGCGACCTGCCGGCGATACGGGAGGCCACCGGAGCCAACACCGGGTGCGGCGACTGCGCCCCGGACATCGAGGACCTGATCGACGACGTACGGAACGAGGCGGCGTGAGGGCGCGGATGCAGCTAGCTGCACTGCACCCACAGGAAGTCGAAAAGACCTAGGCGAATTCACCATTCATGCATGACTGTTGGGGACCCGCACAGTGCGCACTTCAAGCCAGACGTTCTTTGCCACACTGGAGTGACCCTTCATGTCTTCGTACCCCCGCCGGCTGCCCCTCGTCGTCGCCACCGTGGCGCTCGCGCTGGTCTGCGCAGCCCAGGCCGGGCAGCAGGCCCCGGTCCGCGTCCAGGCCGACGGAGTCTCCGCTGAGGTTTCCGGACCGGTCATGGGGACCGCGTTGTCGACACCCGGAGCGCCGGGGGACATCCGCTGGGACTGACCCACCCCGTGCAGGGACGCCGACGACACTCCACGTCGTCGGCGTCCCCCTCACCTCCACCCCTCTCAGAGGGCGGGCGCCCCGGCTCCGGCGGTCTCGGGTCCGGGTGAGTCCAGCAGCCCGGACCGCTCGATGAGAACGCCCAGTTCGCAGCGGCTCCGCGCGCCCAGTTCCTCGTAGATCTTGGAGATGTGCGTCCGACAGGTCCGCACGCTCACCCCCATCCGGCGGGCGATGCTCTCGTCGGTCTCCCCCTCCGCGAGTAGCTTGACGATGGACAGCCGGATGTCCGACAGCATGTGCTTCACCTCGGGCGCCCTGTTCTGCGCCGAGAACGGCGCGGCGGACATCCAGGCCCGCTCGAAGGCGCCGACGAGGAAATCCACGACGGCCGGCTGGTACACGGCGATCGCTATCTGCCGGTCGCTGCGCGCCGGGATGAACGCCACCTTCCGGTCGAAGATGATCAACCTCTCGAAGAACTCGTCCAGCGTGCGCACGGCGCCGCCCGCCCGGACCACCCGGTTCACGTACTTGCGGGTGGCCGGATTGAAGCGGGCGGAGTGCTGGTACACCGTCCGCATCTGGACCCCGCGCTCCAGCATGGCCTGCGTGGACTCCCACGCGGCGGCCAGGCTCTCGGCGCTGCGGCCGCCGCCCGGCTGGGCGGTCAGCACCTCCTCCTGGCACTGTTCCGCCATCGTCTCCAGCTCGGCGTTGATGGCCTCGATGCCGACGAAGGTGCGGAACTCCCGCCCGTAGTCCGGGCCGTACTCCGCGTCCGCGTACACCTGTTGGTAGCGCGTGAACTCCGTGCGGACCTCGGAGACCTCCTGCTCCAGGGTCTCGATCTGGTTGTTCAGCGGCGCCAGCAGGTGGGAGACCGCGTCACGCGGCGTCGAGATCCCGAAGCTGCCGTCGTCCCCCTGGAGCGGCACCAGCAACCGGTACCTGCACAGCCGGTCCACGGCCGCCGCCGTGCGCGCTGCACTCCATCCCAGCACTTCGCTGGCCACCGCCGGACGCAACACGTTCTGACGGACCGCCAGACGATAAAGCTCCTCCCCATCGGCTTCCAGGTCAGGCTCTTTTGCCTGACCAAGGCGTGTTTGGTGCATCTGTTCGCCTCCGTGCTTTCCCCCTGTACCAATGACGATCGAAAATCGCCAAGGCTTCCGGAAGTTGCATTGCAGCTTCCGGGCCCCGACAGGTATAGATCACCCGACCGGGCCGGACAATGATTCGGCTGATGACCATGTCCCACATCACACAGCCGTCCCCTGTCCCCTCCCCCCGCCACGCTTCCGTCCCGCCCTTCCTGTCCGGCGGGGACTTCACCTACCGATGGGATCCGGCCCCCGTCTTCGTGCGTGCGGAGGGCGTCCGGCTCCACGACGACCAAGGGCGGGTCTACCTCGATGCCGAGGCGGCGAACGGAACGGCCGGTCTGGGATTCGACCCCGAGCTGGCCGCCGAGGCGGCCCGGCGCGTCGCCGCCGTCCCCACGCTGCCCTCGTTCTGCGAGTCCGACCTGCGGTTGCGCGTCGGCCGCCGCCTGGCCGACCGCTTCGAGGCCGCGACCGGCACGGCGGGCCGGGTGGCCTTCGAGCTCGGCGGAGCACAGGGCATGGAACTGGCCATGCGCATCGTCGCCGCCAACCGCGGGAACGGGCCCGTGGTCACCTTCCAGGGCAGCTACCACGGCCGCAGCCCCTACACCGCGCAGCTCAGCGCCGACGCCCGCTACCGGGAGCTGCTCGGCGGCGGCTCCCTCGACGTCATCCGACTGCCCTACCCCGACTGCCGCCGCTGCCCGCACCGCACCGCGGCCGGCTGCAACCCGGCCTGCGCCGAGTCGGCGATCCGCCCGGGACGGGAGTCGGTCACCGGAATCCCGGCGGCAGGATCCCCCGTCCCGTTGGCCGCCTTCGTCCTCGAACCCCTCTTGAACGTCGGCGGCATGGCACTGCCGGACAGCGGCCACCTGCGCCGCCTCGTCGACCACTTCCGCTCCCTGGGCGCCCTCATCGTCGTCGACGAGATCTTCACCGGCATGTACCGCACCGGCCCCGAGTGGGGATTCCAGCTGCACGGCATCGAGCCGGACATCGTCGTGGCCAGCAAGGGGCTCACCAACGGCCTCTCCGCGTTCTCCTGCGTGTGGGCCCGCGAGCCGCTCGCCGCCCCCGACGTCTTCCCGCCCGGCACCCACTCCTCCACCTACGCCGCGAACCCGTGGTCCCTCGCCGTCGTGGACACGGTGCTCGACCGGTACGAGGCCTGGGACGGCCGGGAGGAGGCGGTCGCGGCGCTGTCCGCCCGCCTGACCACGATGGCCGAGGCCCTCGCCGCCGACCACCCCGTCATCGCCGCGGTCCAGGTCGTGGGCGCCGTCGCCCGACTGGAGCTGGCCGGACCGCACGCCCCGGAACTGCGGGCGATCGCCACGGACCGGGCCGCGAGCGGCCGCCCCGGCCTGCTCCTCGCCAGCACCGGCATGGCCAAGGACGTCTTGGCCCTGCATCCGCCCCTGACCACCGGCGAAGCGGACCTCGCGCTCATCCACGAAGGCCTGGACGAGGTGCTGCGCACCTTCGCGTCCCGGGCCCGGAACCACGCGGTCTGATCCACCGGCCACCGCACCGGCCGCGACCGCGCGCCCCCGCGCCCGTGTGCCCGCGCACCGGCGCAGCCGCGCACCGGCCGTGACGCGCGCCCAGCTCATCGATCGCACCCTTCCCGAGAGAAAGAGAGACATGACCGACGTACGCACCGGCACGCACGCCGACGCCCTGAAGGAACAGGGCTGCACCCACAGCACGCTCGCCTCGGTACTCGGCGCGGGCTTCACCTCCACCCCCGAGTGGCACCGGTTCGCCGACAGCTGGAACCGACTGGGCCAGGACGGTTACATGGCCGACGGCGGCACCTACCGCGAGCGCCGCTACTCGGAGTTCTCGTACGACACCACCGGCACGGCCGACGCAGCCCTGAGGCAGTTGCCGCACGTTCCGTACTCCCAGTCGTTGGAGGTCAACTACCTCAACGGCGGCATCGACCGGCACTTCGAACCCTTCGAGCCGGAGGTCGCCGAAGGCACCGTCCTGCGGTCGGTCTTCCAGTGGTGTGCCGAGACCCTCCTCGCCGCCGCCGGCCCCGGCACCTGGCACATCCAGACCTTCCAGAACCGGATCCTGGCCAAGGGCGGGGAACAGGGCCGGCCGACGCCCGAGGGCCTGCACCGCGACGGAGTCGACTTCGTCCTGACCCTCCTCGTACGCCGGAACAGCGTCGAGGGCGGGGTCAGCTCCGTCTACGGGGCGACGTCCCGTGAGCTCGTCGCCGAGGTGCTGCTCACCGAGCCGGGCGAGTTCCTCTTCGCGGACGACCGCACGATGCTCCACAGCGTCACCCCGCTCACCCCCGAGACCCCCGGCGGCGAGGGCCACCGGGACGTCCTCATCGCCATGTTCACCCGGACCGAAGCCTGATGCGGAGGCACCTGATGCACCAGCGGATCATCCGCTCGTTCCGTCAGCTCACCACTGAGACCATGGACCCCGAACGACCCGTCGTGACGCTGTTCAGCGGCGGCCTCGACAGCAGCTACCTGCTGCTGCGACTGCGCGACGCGGGATTCCGGAACATCCACGCCGTGAGCGTCGACCTCGGCGAGGACGAGACGCTCGCGGACAAGCAGGAGATCACCGACGAACTCGGGGTGCGCCTGCACGTCATCGACGGCCGCCGCGCCTTCGCCGAGCGCTTCGTGCGACCGGCGATCGCCGCCCAGGCCGTCTACCTCGACACCCACCCGGTCAGCTCCACCCTGAGCCGGCCCCTGATCGCCGAGCTGTCGGTGGAACTCGCGGGCGAGCTCGGCGCGGGGGCCGTGCTGCACACCGCGAACCGCTCCCAGAACACGCTGCGGCGGCTGAACGGCGCCCTGGGCCTGCTCGGCTTCGACGGCTGGTACGGCAGCCCCTACGACCTGGACCCGGTCGACCGGGAGCAGAAGATCCTGGAGCTGAAGGAGGTCGGTCTCGACCGGATGAGCTCGCGGGTGGTCAGCGGCGACTCGAACCTCTGGTGCCGCGAGTTCGAGTCCGGCATCCTCGACGACCCCGAGGACCACGCCGTCCCCGAGCACATGTACCAGTGGAGCGCGGTGCGCCCCGACGCCACCGGCGAGACCGTGGAGATCAGCTTCCGGGCCGGCGTCCCCGTCGCCGTGGACGGCGAGGAACTCGGACTGCCCGAGATCATCGACACCCTCAACCGGCGGGCCGGCGCGTACGGCCTCGGCCGCTACAGCGGCCTGGAGCACCTCGACAACGGCGAGAAGGTCCTGGAGATCCGTGAGATGCCGGCGGCCACGCTGCTGCTGCGCACCTACCGGCACCTGGAGACCGCCACCCTCGGCGCCGAGACCATCCGGGAGAAGATGCACCTGGAGCAGCTGTGGGTCCGGGAGGCGCTGGAAGGCCGCTGGTTCGGTGAGCTGCGCCAGGCCCTCCAGTCGTTCATCGACGTCTGCGCGGCCGAGGTGTCCGGCACCGTGTCCTGGAAGCTCGCCCCCGGCAGCGCCGACACCCGGGCGATCGTGGCGGACCGGCCCCGCTACCTGCGGGACCGGGAGGCGTGGGAGAAGTACGCGATCCGGATCGAGAACGCCCCGTACGCCGCGGCATGACCGTCCTCACCCCGGGTCCGACCACCGTCGCCCCGGCCTGACCACCGGCGGGGGTCGGGACCGAAACGTCCCGGCCCCCGCCGCGCCGCGCCCCGCACCGGGGGAGACAACCGAAAGAGAGAACACCGACATGCGCCGCGCCGTTGCTCGCACGGGCTTCGTGGATCTGCTGCTCCTCCTGGTGGCCGCCGTGTGGGGCTCCACCTACCTCGCCGCCAAGGAACTCGTCACCCCGTCGACGGTGGTGGCGGTCCTCGCCCTCCGGTTCCTGCTCACCGTCGTCGCGATGGCCCCCTTCTGCGTTCCCAAGCTGCGCGCCGCCTCACGGCACGAACTGCTGACCGGCCTGCTGCTCGGCAGCATCCTGTCCGTGGTCTTCGTGTTCGAGACCTACGGCATCGCGCACACCAGCGCCACCAACGCCGGGCTCATCATCAGCCTCACCATCGTGATGACCCCGGTGCTGGACAGCGTCGTCGGCCGCGCCTGGCTCCCGCCGCGGTTCTTCGTGGCCGCGGTGCTCGCCGTCGTCGGCGTCGCCCTGTTGGCCTCGGGATCCGGACTGCGCATGCCCTCGTACGGCGACTTCCTGATCCTGGCCGCCGCCGCGGTGCGCGCCGTCCACGTCACCGTGATGCACCGCGTCTCGGCGGGCAGGCAGCACGATTCGCTGCGCCTGACCTTCGTGCAGATGGGCGTGGCCGGGATCGTCTTCGGCCTGGCCAGCCCCTTCGCCGGGACCTCGGCGGTGGCCCTGCTGCCCCGGCTGACCCTCGTCCAGTGGGCCGACCTGCTGTATCTGGTGCTGGTCTGCACGGTCTTCGCGTTCTTCGTGCAGATGTGGGCGGTACGGGCGACCTCGCCGTCCCGGGTCAGTCTGCTGCTGGGCACCGAGCCGGTGTGGGCCCTGCTCGTCGGTGTCGCCCTCGCCGGGGACCGGCCCGGCCTCGTCGGCCTCGTCGGCGCGGTCCTGATCATCGGAGGCTCCGCCTGGGGCCAGCGGATCGAGCGCCTCCACCGGACGGCGCCGACCGACGCCGCGCCCGCCGTCGAGGTGCCCGCCGTCGAGGTGCCCCGCCCCGCCGGCGCCCCGGTCGGCTGACGCGCGGTCTGCCCGCCCGTGCACCTCGGCGGCGGTGGGTGGGGTGCATGTGTCTGGTGTGGCGCTGGTGAGGGAAAGTACTGGTCAGGGGGTGTGGGGCCGCGGGTGGGCCGGGTGGGTGAAGTGTTGCGCGGGGCGTTGAGTCGGCTGCGGCGGATGCTGAAGCATCGGCGGCGACGGGCTGTGGCACATGCCGACCGCAAGGTCCGGGGGCTGCGTCGCCCCGTGGCGTGAGGGGGTCGGTGGTCGTCCGTCGTCGTCCGCACGTTCCGAGGAGAGGTGCCCACCGAGATGACCCCTGCCCAAGATCCAGCGGCGCTGGCGGCCGCGCCCAAGGCCGCACAGGCGCTGTACCAGGCCATGATCGGTGCCGCGGGACCCGCCGCGACCGGGTGGACCGGACCGCGGAGCCTGCCCGCACCCCCCAGCTGGGGCGAGAAGGTGCTGATCCTCGGTGCGGGAGTCGCGGGACTGACCGCGGCGTACGAGCTGAGCACGCTCGGATTCGACTGCACCGTCCTGGAGGCCCAAAAGCGCGTCGGCGGACGCAACCGCACGGCGCGCCGGGGCGACAAGCTCTACGAGATCGACGAGCACAGCGGGCGGGTGGTGCACACGCACACCTGTCGGTTCGACGACGGGATGTACCTGAACCTGGGGCCGGGGCGGATTCCGTACCACCACCGCCGGGTGCTGAAGTACTGCCGGGACTTCAAGGTCGCGCTGGAGCCGTACGTCATGGAGACCACGGCCAACCTCGTCCGGCCGCCGAACGCGACGAAGCCGCTGCCCAACCGCCGCGTGGCCAACGACACCCGCGGCCACATCGCGGCGAAGCTCGCCGAGACGCTGGTGACGCACGACGCGTTCACCGGGGAAGTGCGGGACCTGCTGCGGCTCTTCGGCGCGCTCGACATCGACGGGAAGTACGCCCAGGCCCGGCGGTCCGGGTACCTCTACGACCCGGTGATCGAGGAGCCGTTCCCGGTTCCCGCCCTACCGCTGACCTGGGAGGAGCTGGTGGAGTCGGGCTTCTGGCGGACCAGCTTCTACCAGCCGCTCGACTACCTGTGGCAGGCGACGATGTTCCAGCCGGTCGGCGGCATGGACAAGATCGTTGATGCGTTGGCGCAGCAGGCCAGGCTGGCCGGCGCGGAGATCGTGCTCGGTGCCGAGGTGACCGGCATCGACATCGGCCGGAACGGGCCCGGCGCCGTGGTGTCGTACGTGCACGACGGCCGGGAACTGGAGGCCGAGGCCCGCTACTGCGTGAGCAACATCCCCGTTCCGGTGCTCAAGGGCGTCGGTCGGACCGGCTTCTCCGAGGCGTTCGAGAACGCGATCGGCGTCGTGGAGTTCGAGAAGACCTGCAAGGTGGGCTGGCAGGCCAACCGGCGTTTCTGGGAGGGGGACCTCGACGGTGGGGGCGCCGTCGGGGGCATCTACGGCGGGATCAGCTGGACCTCCCACAACATCACGCAGATCTGGTACCCGTCCAACGACTACTTCTCCGCCAAGGGCACCCTGACCGGCGCCTACAACTTCAAGGAGAACGCCGAACACCTCGGCAGCCTGCCGACCGAGGAGCGCCTGGACCTGGCCCGTGAGGGCGCCGTCGAACTGCACCCCGAGTTCGACCACGACGAACTCGTACCCCGGGACAAGGGCGTCACCATCGCCTGGCACAAGGTTCCCCACCAGCTCGGCGGTTGGGCGTACTGGAAGCCCGGCGAGGACGGTCACAACGAGGCGTACCGGCAGCTGCTCCAGCCGGAGGGCGGTGACGTCTTCTACGTCACCGGCGACCAGATCTCCCCGCTGCCCGGCTGGCAGGAGGGGGCGATGATGTCGGCCGAGTACGTCGCCTGGCAGATCCTCGGGATCATCCCCCGCACGGTGCCCGAGGTGGTCACCGTTCCCGACTCGGACGCGCTGACGCAGGGCATGAGCTGACACGCTGCGACTGCCGCACCGCGCACCGCCATACCGTGCACCGCCGGCCCGACCGCGCGGGGCATCCGCTCCGCGGGTCGGGCCGTCCGGGTGCGGTCGCCGCCGCCCGGGGTGCGGGCTAGCTTGGAATGGCTGGACCTGGACCTGACGTCGCGTGGCAGGAGGCCGGGCATGACGACACGGTTGCGCAGAGCGGCGGTGGCGGGGGCGGCCGCAGCGGGGCTGCTGGCGGCGCCCCTGGGAGCGGGGACCGGTTACGCACGGGACGCGGACGCGCGGCCGGCCGGCACCGCAGTGGTGTCGGTGCCCGCGCAGCAGGAGGAGTTCCCGCAGCTCACCCCGGCGGTCGCCCGGCAACTGGACCGGGCGGTGCGCAAGGTGATGGCCGAGGCCGAGGTGCCCGGCGTCATGGTGGCCCTGTCCGCGCCCGGGAAGGGCGAGTACATACGCAGCTTCGGCGTCGCCGACAAGTCGACCGGCCAGCCCATGACCACCAACCTGTACATGCGGATCGGCAGCGAGACGAAGACCTTCACCGTCACCGCCCTGCTGGAGCTGGTCGACCAGGGCGAGGTGGGCCTGGACGACCCGATCGGGCAGTACGTCGACGGGGTGCCGAACGGCGACCGCATCACCCTGCGCGAGCTGGCCGGGATGCGCAGCGGTCTGTACAACTACTCCGAGGACCCGGACTTCTTCAAGGCGCTGACGAGCAATCCGCGCAAGCCGTTCACCCCGCAGGAGCTGCTCGCCTACTCCTTCAAGCACCCGGTGATGTTCGAGCCGGACGCGAAGTTCTACTACAGCAACACCAACCTGATCCTGCTCGGCCTGGTCATCGAGAAGGTCAGCGGGATGAAGGTCAACGACTACATCGACAAATACGTCACCACCCCCGCCGGGCTACCGCACACCGTCTTCCCCGTCGGCGCCGAGTTCCCGACGCCGCACGCGCAGGGCTACACCGACCAGACCGCCGGCGGGCAGGTGCAGGACGCCACGAACTGGAACCCGTCCTGGGCGTGGGCGGCCGGCGCGATGGTCTCCGACCTCGCCGACCTGCGCAAGTGGGCCCGGGTCGTGGCCACCGGCACGCTGCTGAAACCCGAAACCCAGGCCGAGCGGCTCAAGGTCGTCGACGCGCTGCCCGGGACCGGCTACGGGCTGGGCATCTTCAACGTGCAGGGCTGGATCGGCCACAACGGCTCGCTGCCCGGCTACGAGTCCCTGACCATCTTCCTGCCGGAGGCGCAGGCCACCCTGGTCGTGCTGCTCAACACCGACATCAGTGCCGAGGGCGAGGAGCCCAGCACCCTCTTCGGCAGGGCCATCACGCAGATCGTGACCCCCGACCACGTCTTCGACCTGCCGGCACAGGGCGGAGCGGGAACCCCCCAAGCGACGCCGCCGTCGTCGCCGAAGTCTTCGCGGTGAAACCTTCCCGTGCCCCCGTCGCGTCAGGGTGGTGAGGAGGGCGCGAGGGGGACTGGATGCGGCAGGGACGCAGGGACGGGTTTCGCGAGTTCGTGGCGGGCCGATCGGGACACCTGTACCGGTCGGCCTGCCTCCTGGCGGCCGGGGACACCCGCCTCGCGGAGGACCTCGTCCAGGAGACCCTGGGACGGACGTACCTGCTGTGGAGGCGGATCTCCCGCATCGACGATCCCGCCGCGTACGCACAGACCGTCCTCGTGCGGACCTTCCTGACGCGCCGTCGGCGCCGCCCGGCGGCGCAACCCCCGGTCGGGGGCCTGGCCGAGCAGCCGCGCGACGTGCCGACGCCGGCGGGCGGCGGTGACCCGGAGCTGCTGCCCCTCCTCCTGTGGGCACTGGGGAACCTGGCGCCGGAGGACCGTGCGGTCCTGGTGCTGCGGTACGGGGAGGACCGCAGCATCGAGGAGACCGCCGACGCGATGAACTCCGCACCGGCCGCCGTGCGTACGCGTTCCACGCGCGCGCCGGCCCGGTTGCGCGAGCAAGCAGGGGAGGGGTGCGGTGCCTTTCACGACGATGCGCTGGGCGGCGCCCTGCGGCGCGCCGGGGCCGGGTTCGATGCCGATGCGACGACCCTCGCCGAGGCCGGCGAGCGGCGCGGGCGGCGCCTGGTGGTGCGGCGGCGCGCCGCCGTCGCCGGCGGGGCGGCGCTGGCCCTGGCCGTCATCGCGGCGGGTGGCGTCTACACCGGCGGCCTGTTCGGTGGCAGGGCGGAACCCGGCCCGAGGGGCGCCGCAGCATCGGGCCCGTCGGCCGCCGGAAGCGGATCCGGCTCCGGACCCGGAGCGAGGGGCCGGCGGCCCGGCAGCGGGGCCATCACCGCCGACCAGATGGTCGGCGTGCTCAAGCAGTTGCTCCCGGGCGGCACCCTGACCGGTGTCGAGGCCCGCGGCACCGGCGACGCGCCGGGCCCGATGGTGTCCGGGGTGTACGACGACGGCGCGGGCAGGGCGGCCGTCTCCGTCGCCCTCTCGCGGGTCGACCCCGCGAGCCGCAGCGCCGACGCGGCCGTCACCTGCCAGGAGAAGTCCCGTGCGCGGTACGACGGGTGTGAGACCACCGCCCGGCTCGACGGGTCCCGGCTCATGGTCTTCCGGGGCTACGAGTACTCAGACCGGCGCGTTCCGACGAAACGCTGGCAGGCCGTGCTGGTCACCGCCCAGGGTTTCCAGGTGGACGTGCAGGAGTGGAACGCCCCGGCCGAGAAGGGCGAGGCCGTGTCGCGGCCGCAGCCGCCGCTGGCGGAGGACGCGTTGAAGGCGGTGGCGACCTCGCGGCTGTGGCACCCGGCCCTGAACGACCTGTCGGCCGCCCCGGCGGAGAAGCCGCGTCCCCCCGTCGTGGGTTGGGCTCCGGACACCGCCGGGGTCCTTGAGCCGCTGCTGCCCGAGGACGGGGTCAGGGTCACCGGGCGCGGTGGCAAGGGCGACCACGCGTACGCCGTGCTCGACGACGGCCGGGGCGACTCCCTGGTCGAGGTGAACGTGCAGACGGGGATGGGCGCGTTGTTGGCCTCGCGCTTCACCGGCCCCCGCGTCACCGTGCTGCCGGACGGCACCAGGGTCCGTACGGAGCAGAGGGGCGGCGAGAAGGGCGGCGCGGGCGTCGTCATGTGGACCGTGGACACGCTGCGGCCGGACGGCCGGCGCGTGCTGGTGTCCGCGTTCAACGCCGCCGACCAGAACGGGACGGCGACCCGGGCCGAGCCGCTGCTGACGATCGAGCAGCTCCGGCAGATCGCCCTCGACCCCGAGTGGTTCGGCTGAGACGAAGCAAAGCGGACGACGAAGCGTAAGCGGAAGGGAAGAGGGGGAAGGGAGGAGGAAGCGGCGGGCACGGGCGATGCCCGCGCCGCCGGGCGGGCCTACTTGGCGTCGGCGTAGCACTCCACGATCGCCGTCGTGAACGGGAACCGGACCGGGGTGTCGCCGAACGCGATCCGCCCGGCCCGGTCCCCGGCGGCGCGGATCGCCTCCGCAACGGCTTCGGCCTCCTCGGCCGGGCAGTGCACGATCACCTCGTCGTGCTGGAAGAACACCAGCTCGGCCCGCATCCCGGCGGCGGCGATGGCCTGCCGCAGCGCCGCCAGGAGCAGCAGCGCCCAGTCGGCGGCGCTGCCCTGCACGACGAAGTTGCGGGTGAAGCGGCCGCGGGCCCGGGAGTCGGTGGAGGCGTACCCCGGGGTCCAGGCGTCCTCCCGGCGGCTCTGGGGGAGACCGGCCTCCCCGGGCTCGTCGGCGTGGCCGGCACCGTCGCCGTCCGCGTCGTCGGCGTCGCCGCGCCGCGCCGGGGGCGGGCAGGTGCGGCCCAGCCAGGTCCGTACGAGGCGGCCCTCCTCGCCCGCCTTCGCCGCGTCGTCCACGTACGCCACCGCCTGCGGGAAGCGGCGGCGCAGCGCGGCCAGGTTCTTCAGGCCGTCGCCGGAGGTCTGGCCGTACACCGCGCCGAGGACGGCCAGCTTGGCCTGGTCGCGGTCGCCGGAGAAGCCCTGCCGGGAAATGGCGGTGTACAGGTCCTCCCGGCGGCCGGCCACCTCCATGAACGCCGGGTCGCGGGAGATCGCGGCCAGGACCCGCGGCTCCATCTGGTCGGCGTCGGCGACGACGAGCCGCCAGCCGGGGTCCGCGACGACGGCCCTGCGGATCACCTTGGGGATCTGCAGGGCGCCGCCGCCGTTCGTGACCCAGCGGCCCGTCAGGGTGCCGCCGGGGACGAACTCGGGGCGGAAGCGGCCGTCGCGGACCCAGTCCTGGAGCCAGCTCCAGCCGTGGGCGGTGTAGATCCGGTACAGCTTCTTGTACGCGAGGAGGGGCGCGACCGCGGGATGGTCGAGGCCCTCGATCTCCCAGCGGCGGGTGGACGTCAGCCGGATCCCCGCCGCGGCGAAGGCCTTCACCACGTCGGCGGGAAGCTCCGGACGCACGCGGCGGCCGAACGCGGCGGAGACCTCGTCCGCCAGCTCGGCCAGGCGGCGGGGCTCGCCGCCGCCCGCGTAGCGCTCGCCGAGGAGCTCCGTGAGCAGGGCGCGGTGGACGTCGGCCCGCCAGGGCATGCCGGCGCGGTGCATTTCGGTGGCGATCAGGAACGCCGCCGACTCCGCGGCCGTCAGGAGGCGCATCCGGTCCGGGTGGGCGGTGGCGGCGTGCCGCCGCTCCTGGTCCTCGTAGACGGCGATCAGCGCGTCGAGGGGCAGCGGAGCGGGCCGCGGCTCGAACAGGGAGTCCTGCGCGCCGGGCGCGGCCGCCCGCGCCGGGGGATCGGGCGGGACCGGGGCGCCGTTGAGGCGGGCCCAGGCGGCGGCCGCGGAGCGGGGCTCGCCGGAGCGGCCCTCGTGGCCGAGGAGGAGCAGCTCGGCGTCCTCGATGTCGTAGCAGCGGTCCACGCGGATGCCGGCGGCGAGCAGGCGGGGGTAGACGGCGGAGGTGGACCGCCAGACCCAGCGCGTGGTGGCGGGCGCCGCCCGGACGGCCCCGGCGGGATCGGCGACCGTGATGCCGGGCCCGGCCGAGGGGGTGAGGGGTGCGGCGTGCCACCGGCCCTCGGCGTCTTCGGCCAGGGCCCACCGTGGGGGGCGGTCGCTCATGCGTCCGAGTGTCCCACCAGGGTCTGACACGGCCGCGCCGCCGCTCCGGGGCGCCGCCCCGGACCCCGCGCGCCACGCGCCGGCCGGGCTGGTCCACCGCCGCCGCTGGACGTGGCGGCCCGTTGTCCAGCGCTGCTGGCCGGTCGGGGCGGACGCGCGGGGGCGTGGGAGGCTTGGGGGGTGAAGGACGTTGTTGATCGGGCCTGCGAAGTCGCGCTCTACGGCCAGGATGATGCCGGGCTGGACACCGGTGCCTCGTTGCTCGCCGCCGATCCCGGGCGCTGGGGCGGGGCCGGGCGGGAGCTGCTGGCGCGCGGGGAGGCGTACGTACGGCAGGCCTGGGAGCGCGGCTGGCAGCCCGCGGACGTGCTGCGGTTGGTGCGCCGGGACCTCGGCGAGCGGCACCTGCGGATCACGGGCGACCTGATCGCCGGCGAGGCGCGGCGCTACGCCCGGCTGCCCGAGCGGTGGACCGACGCCGAGGCGTGGTGGACGGACGACGCCCGCTACGGGGAGCGGCTCGCGCAGCGGGAGAGGGCCGACCGGTTCGCCCTGGCGACGGCCTTCCTGGAGGTGTTCCGCCTGCTGATCCGGTTGCCCTCCATCGAGCCGGTGGGCCCGCTCCCCGGCGACCCGGCCGCCGACGCCCTGGAGCACGCTCACATCGAGCCGCGCATGCTCGGGCGTATCCGTGCCCTGCTCGCCAAGGCCGAGGCGACCACGTACCCGGAGGAGGCGGAGGCGCTCAGCGCCAAGGCCCAGGAGCTGATGGCCCGGCACACCGTCGACGAGGCGCTGCTCGCGGCCGGCCGGGAGGGGCCCGCCCAGGTGCCGGCGGCCTGCCGGATCGGGGTCGAGCCCCCGTACGAGGAGGCCAAGGCGGTGCTGCTCGATGCGGTGGCCACCGCGAACCGGTGCCGGGCGGTGTGGAACAGCGCCTTCGAGTTCTCCACGGTGGTCGGCTTCGAGAGCGATCTCGAAGCGGTGGAGCTGCTCTACACCTCGCTGCTCGTGCAGGGTACGGCCGCCATGACCCGCGCCGAGGCGGAGCAGCGGGCCGGTGGACGCAAGCGGACCAAGACGTTCCGACAGTCGTTCCTGCTCGCCTACGCCAGCCGCCTCGGCCGCCGCCTCGCCGAGACCGCCGAGCACACCGCGGGCGAGGCCCCGGACAACCTGCCCGCCCTGGTGGCCCGCGATGTCGCCGTCACCCATCGGGCGGACGAGATGTTCCCCCGCACCACGACGACCCGCCTGCGCGGGGCCACGGACCTCGCGGGTTGGAACGACGGCACGGCCGCTGCCGACCGCGCGCACATGGGCGGCGGCGGGCAGCAGCGGAACCGCCCGCTCCCGCGTTAGCCCGGTCCGCCCCAGAACGTGATCAAGGCAGCACCCTCCGCGTGCACGTGCATCTGCCCATGCAGCTGCCCCTGAACACGGCTATGATCCGGTGGAGTTGACATCTGCACTATCGGGGGCTTCCTGTGGACCACGCGTACAACGGGATGGCAGCTGCAGAACTCGACGGCGTGACCTGGCAGAAGAGCAGACACAGCAACTCGCAAGGGTCCTGTGTGGAGTTCGCCAAGCTGCCGGGTGGTGCCGTCGCCGTGCGCAACTCCCGCTTTCCTGACGGACCGGCACTCGTGTACACGCCGGCCGAGATCGAGGCGCTGCTGTTGGGCGTCAAGGACGGCGAGTTCGACCACCTGATCAGCTGAGAGGCGACTCGGGAGCGGACCCGCACCACTCAGGAACCGTGCCACCGATCGAGCCGTGCACGTGCGCCGGCCGGAACCGATCGTCATGATCGGTTCCGGCCGGTGGTCCTGTTCCGGTCCCTGTTGCCGCGTACGCGCCGCTGGCGGGCCGCTACTCGGGGAGCATGAACAGCGCCCACACGACCTTGCCGGTCAGCCGCCCCGCGAGCGGGTGCCAGCCCCAGCTGTCGCTGTAGGCGTCCACCAGGAACAGCCCGCGCCCGGA
Organism: Streptomyces sp. NPDC059851; assembly: GCF_042732005.1. Taxonomy (NCBI): domain Bacteria; kingdom Bacillati; phylum Actinomycetota; class Actinomycetes; order Kitasatosporales; family Streptomycetaceae; genus Streptomyces; species Streptomyces sp. NPDC059851. The sequence continues at coordinate 52,962 of NZ_JBHWJJ010000010.1, forward strand.
CTCCAGGTCGCAGTTCTCCTGAGTGCGCTCCGGTTCGAACGATCCGCCCGGCCGGTCCTCGCTGGGGTCGCGCACCGCGCACACCAGGCGTGAGCTCCACCGCATCAGGTGCAGCCGCACGGCCGCCTCGGGCTCTCCGCTCGCGGCCGCCGCAGGCCGCGGATCCCCGGGCAGGGCGTGGCGCAGCGCGTTGGTGACCAGTTCGGAGACGACCAGGGCCACATCGTCGAAGCGGTCGTCGAGGCCCCACTGGGACAGGGTCGACCGGGTGAACGAACGGGCTCCCCGGACCGCTTCGAAGCGGGCGGGCAAGGAGCAGGAGGCGGACCCGGACACAGCCGTGGGGTCGACCGGGGGCAGCCCCTGCCGTAACGGCTCGAGCATGGTCGATCCATTCGTCCCCATGCGAGGCACTCCCGGGATTCGCGGACGTGGCGGCGGCTTGCGTCCAGAAAGAACTGCGGGGTGGGTCCGGCGCCGGCGCGAAGAGCACGCAGGTGCGCGGCACCATCGTTCCCAATGCAGAAGCTGGATGCAAGGGCAGATGCACGTGCACGCGCCCGACCCGTCCCCTCCCGTGACGGTTCTTGCTCATTTCTTCCTACGCACACTTACGGACTTCTTTTACGGCGGCACGGATTCCGTTACAGAACGAGTACGGGTCGATGCGTTTTGGTGGCAGACTGCGTGGCCTGGGGTTCGGGGGCCCAGCGACGCAGCACACGCGCAGACCACGCGTATCCATGGCGATGGGGAGGGCAGGACAGTGACCGCAGAAGCAGGCGGTTCCGTGGTGCGCCGCATCCTCCTGGGCTCACAGCTCAGGCGACTCCGAGAATCCCGGGGCATCACCCGAGAGGCGGCCGGCTACTCGATCCGCGCATCCGAATCGAAGATCAGCCGCTTGGAGTTGGGAAGGGTGAGTTTCAAGGCACGAGACGTCGAAGACCTCCTCACGCTCTACGGGGTCACGGACGGCGCGGAGCGCGAGTCGCTCCTCGGCCTCGTCCGGGAGGCCAACGCGGCGGGGTGGTGGCACAGTTACGGCGACGTGCTGCCCAGTTGGTTCCAGACCTACATCGGCCTGGAGGGCGCGGCCTCGCTCATTCGGATCTACGAAGTCCAGTTCGTCCACGGCCTGTTGCAGACCGAGGCGTACGCCCAGGCCGTCGTCAGCCGCGGCATGCCCGGCGCCTCGCGGGCCGAGATAGACCGCCGCGTCGCCCTGCGCCTGGAGCGTCAGAAGGCGCTCGTCTCCGAGAGCGCCCCGGTCTTCCACGCCGTCCTCGACGAGGCCGCCCTGCGCCGCCCGTACGGGGGTCGCGACGTCATGCGCGGCCAGCTGGAGCACCTCATCGAGGTCTCCCAGCGGCCCAACGTGCAGCTGCAGGTGATGCCGTTCTCCTTCGGCGGCCACTCCGGTGAGAGCGGGGCCTTCACCCTGCTGCGCTTCCCCGAGTCCGACCTCCAGGACATCGTCTACCTGGAGCAGCTCACCAGCGCCCTCTACCTCGACAAGGAGGAGGAGGTCGCGCAGTACGAGCGGGCGATGACCCGGCTCCAGGCGGACTGCCCCGACCCCGACCAGACCCGGGATCTCTTGCGCGGCCTACTCCAACTGTCCTGATCCGCACGTAGTATGACGTCTGATCAGTGCATGACCGATCGGTCTGGCGGTGCCGCGCACGGGTGCGCCCTCGCAGTAAGGGATGGCATGTCCATATTCGACGACCTGGCTCACCAGTACATCGACGGCACATGGCAGGCCGGCACCGGTTCGTGGGACATCATCGACGTCAACCCGTACAACGGGGAGAAGCTCGCGGCCATCACCGTGGCCACCGTCGAGCAGGTGGACCAGGCCTACCGCGCCGCCGAGCGCGCGCAGAGGGACTGGGCCGCCACCAGCCCCTACGCCAGACGCGCCGTCCTGGAGCGCGTCCTGCGGCTCACCGAGGAGCGCGAGAAGGAACTCGTCGAGGCGATGATCGACGAGCTCGGCGGCACCCGCTCCAAGGCCGAGTACGAGATCTACCTCGCCAAGGAGTTCGTCCGCGAGGCGATGCAACTGGCCGTGCGCCCCGAGGGCCGGATCCTGATCTCGCCGGTCGAGGGCAAGGAGAGCCGCGTCCAGCGGCTCCCCGTCGGGGTCGTCACCGTGATCAGCCCGTTCAACTTCCCCTTCCTGGTCACCCTCAAGTCGGTCGCCCCGGCCCTGGCCCTCGGCAACGCCGTCGTGGTCAAGCCGAACCAGAACGCACCCGTGGTCGGCGGCGGGGTCATCGCCAAGCTCTTCGAGGACGCGGGCCTGCCGCCCGGGCTCCTCAGCGTGCTCGTCACCGACATCGCCGAGATCGGCGACGCGCTCCTGACCCACCCCGTTCCCAAGGTGATCTCCTTCGCCGGTTCCGACCGCGTCGGCCGGCACGTCGGCGCGGTCGCCGCCCGCCACTTCAAGCGGACCGTCCTGGAGCTCAGCGGCAACAGCGCCCTGGTCGTCCTCGACGACGCCGACATCGACTACGCCGTCGACGCGGCCGTCTTCAGCCGCTTCGTCTACCAGGGCCAGGTCTGCATGGCCGCCAACCGGATCCTGGTCGACGCCTCCGTCGCCGAGGAGTTCACGGAGAAGTTCACCGCCCGGGTGCGGTCCCTGAAGACCGGCGACCCGCGCGACGCCGACACCCACGTCGGCCCCTTGATCAACTCCTTCCAGGCGGAGGCCCTCACCGCCCTCGTGGACCGCGCCGTGGAATCGGGCGCCCGGGCCCTCGTGCGCGGCGCTACGCGCGGCAACCTGGTCGAACCCACCGTGCTGACCGGGATCCCCGAGGACTCCCCGCTGCTGGGCCAGGAGATCTTCGGCCCCGTCGCCCTGCTGATGGTCTTCGACGGCGAGGACGAGGCCGTGGCCCTGGCCAACGCGACCCCCTACGGCCTGTCCGGCGCCGTGCACACCCGGGACGTGGAGCGCGGGGTCCGCTTCGCCCAGCGCATCGAGACCGGGATGATGCACGTCAACGACTCCACCATCGGCGACGAGCCGCTGGCCGCGTTCGGCGGGGAGAAGGCCTCCGGCCTCGGCCGGCTGAACGGCGAGGCCACCGTCGAGGCCTTCACCACCCAGAAGTGGATCTCCGTCCAGCACGGCAGGAGCACCTTCCCGCTCTGAGCCCGACCCGCTCTAGACTCGGCTGGACCGGCACTCGGCCGGGTCGGCGGCGGGCAGCGCTTCGGGGGAGTTTCGAGTTGAGCAACATTCCGGAGACGGGGCGGACTCCCCGGGTCCAGAACCGCCTGGTGGTCATCCAGGTGGTCGTCTTCTCGCTGCTGCTCACCCTCGGCGGCCGCCTGTGGTACCTCCAGATCCGCAACGGCCAGGAGTACACGGACGAGGCGAAGAACAACCACGTCCAGCAGGTCGTCCAGCCCGCCGTCCGCGGCTCGATCCTCGACGCCCGCGGGGTCCCCCTCGCCGACAACGAGACCCGCATGGTGGTCTCCGCCAGCCGCACCGAGCTGAGCAAGATGAAGGACAAGGGCAAGGACGTCCTCACCCGCCTCGCGGGTGTCCTGGGCCTGCCGCCGGAGAACGTCGTCAACAGCGTCCGGCTGTGCGACGCCAAGACCCCCAAACCCTGCTGGAACGGTTCGCCGTACCAGCCGATCCCCATCACCGCCGAGGCGACCACCGACCAGGTCCTGGAAATACGGGAGCACGCCGAGCGGTTCCCCGGCATCACCGCCGAGCCGACCGCCCTGCGCCGCTACCCGGCACCCGACCAGGCCAACACCTCCCAGGTCCTGGGCTACCTCTCGCCCGTCACCGACGCGGAGATCGCCAAGGCGAAGAAGACCGACTCCCCGTACCTGCGCTCCGACCAGGTGGGCCGCTCCGGCCTGGAGCGCACGTACGACAAGGAGCTGCGCGGCAAGGCGGGCGTCACCCGCTACGAGGTCGACAACCTCGGTCGGGTCATCGGGCTGGCCCAGGCCGACAAGCCCGTGTCCGGCTCGAACATCGTCACCTCGATCGACTCCCGCGTACAGGCCGTCGCCGAGCGCGAGCTGGCCTACGCGATGGCCGAGGCCCGCAAGGGCTACGACAAGAACACGCACCGGAACTACGAGGCCGACTCGGGCGCCGTCGTCGTCATGGAGTCCAAGACCGGCCGGATCGTCGCGATGGCCTCCAACCCGACGTACGACCCGGGCCTGTGGGTCGGCGGCATCTCCGCCAAGGACTACGCCTCCCTCACCGCCAAGGACTCCAACTACCCGCTGCTCAACCGGGCGATCCAGGGCCAGGCCGCCCCCGGCTCGATCTTCAAGGTGGTCACCTCGACCGCCGCGGTCAACGCGGGCTACCCCTTCGACGGTCGCTATCCCTGCCCCAGCTCCTACTCCGTGGGCGGCCAGACCTTCACCAACTTCGAGTCCCAGGGCTACGGCGACATCAACCTCGGGCGTGCCCTGGAGGTCTCCTGCGACACGGTCTACTACGCCCTCGCCGACAAGGAGTGGAAGAAGGACGGCGGGATCAACCCGAAGAAGGAGCCCAAGGACTGGTTCCTGAAGACGGCCCACGAGTTCGGCCTCGGCAAGCCGACCGGCGTCGACCTGCCCAACGAGGTCGCCGGCCGGGTCCCAGACCGCCAGTGGAAGAAGGACTTCTTCGAGGCCAACAAGGCCGCCTGGTGCCGGGACGGCAAGAAGGACGGCAGCTTCGCCGAGAAGATCGCGTACGAGAACTGCCGCCAGGGCAACCAGCTGCGCGAGGGCGACGCCATCAACTACTCCATCGGCCAGGGCGACACCCTCGTCACCCCGATCCAGATGGCCTCGATCTACGCGGCCATCGCCAACGGCGGCACCCTGCACCAGCCCACCATCGGCAAGGCGGTCGTCAGCGCCGACGGCACCTCCGTCAAGGAGATCGCCCCGAAGCAGCAGGCCCGCCTGCCGATGGACGCCGAACTGCGCGACGACATCGACAAGGCCCTCGCCTCGGTGGTCACCTCCGGCAGCGCGGCCTGGCGGTTCGGCGGCTGGCCGCAGAAGCAGATCCCCATGCACGCCAAGACCGGTACCGCCGAGGTCCAGGGCAAGCAGACCACCTCCTGGTTCGCCTCGTACACCGAGGACTACGCGATCGTGATGACGATCTCCCAGGGCGGCACCGGCTCCGGCGCCTCCGGGCCGGCCGTCCGCAAGATCTACGAGGCGATGTACGGGCTCGACGAGAAGGGCAACCAGGACCTGTCCAAGGCCCTCCTGCCCAAGCCGATGACCGAGCTCCCGGCGATCCGCCCGGACGGCGGCGCTTCCTGATCCCGTCAGGCTCCGCCCGGCTTCCGTCCTGCTCGGCCCGTTGATCTAGGACAGGAACTGACCTCGTTCCTCCGTAGCGTGCTCCTTGTCGGCAGGACGCACGACACCCGGAAAACACCCGGAAAAAACGGAGGTCCCCCATGCCCACCATCGTGCCCGCAGAAGCCCACGGCGACGAGCTCGGTGCGCTCCTGTCCTACCTCGACTCCCAGCGCGCCGCGCTGCGCCGCGCGGTGTTCGGCCTGACCGAGGAGCAGGCGGCGAGCCGCCCGAGCGCGAGCGGGTTGACCCTGTCGGGACTGCTCAAGCACGCCGCCGAGGTGGAGCTGACCTGGCTGCGCTGGGCGCAGCAGCAGCCCAACGAGCGGCAGCGCACCGAGGAGACCTGGGGCGACAGCTTCCGGCTCGTCGGCGAGGAGACCGTGGCCCAGATCCTCGCCTTCTGGGACGGCGTCTCGGCCGAACTGGAGGAGTTCCTGCGCGAGGTGCCCGGCCTGGACCACACCTTCCCGCTGCCCGAGCTGCCGTGGCTCCCCAAGGACACCGACGTGTCGATGCGGTGGCTGCTGCTCCACCTGGTCGAGGAGCACGCCCGGCACGCGGGGCACGCCGACATCATCCGGGAATCCCTGGACGGGAAGACCGCCTTCGAGCTGGTGGCCCTGGCGCACGGCGGGACCTGGCCGCCGGCGTAGCCTCCACCACGGCCCGGCACGAGGGGCTTGCACCTCACGCGACGTGAGGCAGGAGCGTGGAGGGCGTACGAGAGAAGGGCGGAAGCATGAGCTACTCCGTGGGCCAGGTCGCCGGATTCGCCGGAGTCACGGTGCGCACGCTGCACCACTACGACGAGATCGGCCTGCTCTCCCCGAGCAGCCGCAGCCACGCGGGCCACCGGCGGTACGACGACGCCGACATGGACCGGCTGCAGCAGATCCTGTTCTACCGGGAGCTCGGCTTCCCCCTCGACGAGGTCGCGGTCCTACTGGACGACCCGGACTCGGACCCGAGGGAGCACCTGCGCCGGCAGCACGCCCTCCTGTCCGAGCGGATCGCCCGGCTCCAGCAGATGGCCAAGGCCGTGGAACAAGCCATGGAGGCGAAGAAGATGGGCATCAACCTGACGCCCGAGGAGAAGTTCGAGGTCTTCGGGGACCACGACCCCGACCAGTACGCCGAGGAGGCCGAGCAGCGCTGGGGCCACACCGACGCGTACAAGGAGTCCGTCCGCCGGGCGGCTTCCTACACCAAGGACGACTGGAAGCGGATCCAGGCCGAGGGGGACGACCTGAACCGGCGCCTGGCCGCGCTGCTGGACTCGGGGGCGACCGCCGACTCCGAGGAGGCCATGGACCTGGCCGAGGAGCACCGCGCCTGGATCGAGCGGAACCACTACACCTGCCCGTACGAGATGCACTCCTGCCTCGGCGAGATGTACGTCTCCGACGAGCGGTTCACCACCTTCTACGACTCCGTACGGCCCGGGCTGGCCGTGTTCGTGCGGGACGCCATCCTCGCCAACGCGGCCCGGAGGGCATGACGGTGGCGTAGTCGCGGCCTAGTTGCGGCGCGGCAGGGGCACGGCGGACGTACGGCCGCCTCCGGGTACCTGGAACCCGGAGGTGGCCGTATCCGTTGAAAATTGAGACACTCCCCCCAGTCCGCCGCACCCCGCCCGCGCGGACCCACCCGATCCTGGAGATACCCGCACCCGTGTACACGCTTGCGCTCGCCCCTGAGTGGCTGTCCCCGGACTACTTGATTTCCCACTTCGGGCTGATCGGCATCCTGGTCATCGTCTTCGCCGAATCGGGCCTGTTCGCCTTCCTGCCCGGCGACTCCCTGCTCTTCACGGCGGGCCTGCTCGTCGCCAACGGCGAGTACATCAAGCAGCCGCTGTGGCTGGTGTGCACCCTGATCACGGCTGCCGCGATCCTCGGTGACCAGGTCGGCTACATGATCGGCAAGTACTTCGGTCCGAAGCTCTTCAACCGGCCGAACTCCAAGCTCTTCAAGCGGGAGAACCTGGACAAGGCGCACGAGTTCATGGCGAAGCACGGCCCGAAGGCCATCGTGCTCGCCCGCTTCGTGCCGATCATCCGCACCTTCGCCCCGATGGTCGCGGGCGCCGGCGCGATGCAGTACCGCACCTTCCTGACGTACAACATCATCGGCGGCGTCGCCTGGGGCACCGGCATCACGGTCGCCGGCTTCTGGCTCGGCCAGATCGACTTCATCAAGACCAACATCGAGGCGATCCTCGTCGCGATCGTGCTGATCTCCGTCATTCCGGTGGTCTTCGAGGTGCTCAAGGCCCGCAGGGAGGCCAAGGCGGCCGACGGCCCCGCCGGGGTGCCCACCGCCGGCGAGCGCCGTCGCCACGCCAAGCGGTAGCAGCCCTCCCGCGGCCCCGCGGACGAGCCTCCTGCGCCCCGGAGGACCCAGGTGGTCCACCGGGGCGCAGTCGTGTCCCCGGGGCCCGTGGACGGCGCCGTACGACCTCGTCGCCGTACGCCGTCAGCCGGCCGGACCGGTGTCAGAAGCCGCGGGTCCGCTTGGCCGCGGCGCGGCGCCGGGCCGCGCTCGCGGCCTGCGGGATCCGCATGAACAGGCGTGAGGTCTCCGCCCCGAGGTTGACCCCGATCGCGATGGCCAGCGCGATGGCCGCGGCGTTGGTGAGCGAGCCGAGCCCCTTGTTGAGCTGGTTCTCGGCGATGAGCAGCAACCCGTAGTACGTCGCGGAGCCGGGCAGCAGGGGGCCGATGGCGGCGGTCACGTACGGCAGGGCGGAGGCGGAGCGGTAGCGGGAGCAGAGCTGGCCGAAGAGGCCGACGAGCCCGGCGGCGATGGCCGTGGAGGGCACGGGCGGGATTCCGCCGGCGTAGTGCAGGGCCCCGAAGGTGGCCCAGGCGACGCCGCCGTTCAGCGTCACGATCCACACGGTGGAACGTTCCTGCTGGAGCAGGATCGCGAACGTGAACACCAGCACCATCGAAGCCGCGATCTGGACCAGCGGCCGCTGCGTGATCTGGAGGACCTCCTCCGGCCGCGGCGCGGCGCCCAGCTGGAGCCCCAGGTACAGCACGACCAGCACGCCCATGATGATGCCGATGAAGAGGTACATGACCTCCAGCAGCCGGGCCGAGGCGGTGATGTAGAAGCCGGTCAGACCGTCCTGCACGGCCGCGACCAGAGCTCGTCCGGGCAGCAGGGCGAACAGCCCGCCGGTGATCACGGCCGAGGCCTGGATGTCCTCGATCGCCAGGAGCTTGAGCGCCACCCCGAAGGCGGCGGGCGGCATCGCCGCGACCACGAACTGGTAGAACTCCGGCAGTCCGCGCCCGGCGCACAGCCAGGCCAGCCGGTCGCCGAGCATGGCCCCGATCGCAGCTGCGAAGAAGACGAGCACGCCGCCGCCGACCAGGATGGAGGCGGCGCCGGCGAGGAGCCCGGCGGCGGCCGTGAGGACCCAGGTCGGGTAGGGGTGCCGGTTGCGGCGGATCTCTGCGAGCCGCCGGTAGGCCTCCTCCAGCGAGACGTCGACCTCGGGCGTGCTGATGTCGGCGACCAGTCGGTAGACGGCCGCCAGCCGGGTGTAGTCGGTGCCGCGGCGGCGCACGGTCCGGTTCGCCGACACCGGGTCGCCCACGAGCGAGGGGTGGTGGGTGATCGACAGCATGGTGAAGGTGACCGTCGGCTCGCAGCGGTCCAGCCCGTAGCTGCGGGCCACCGCGAACATCGCGGCCTCCACGTCCTCGGCGCCCTCGCCGCCCGCCAGCATCAGCTCCCCGATGCGCAGGGTCAGGTCGAGCACCCGGCCCACGGCGGGCCCCGTCTCGGCCGGCTTCTGCACCGGTTCGGGGACGGGCCGCACGTCGACCGGCATGCGCAGCATGGTGCGCATCCGGTCCTGCCAGGGGGACTCCGTCATCCAGGACACGGGGAAGCCGGAGCCGGAGACGTACGCCGGCGGGGAGTGCTGCGCGCTGTAGGTGGACGGGGGCGCGAACGCGGACCCCTCGGCCCCGGCGGGCTCCTCCTGCGGCAGGGGCAGCCCCTCCGGCACGGTGAACTCCGAGGTCGGCTGCTCGTCCCCGGCGAACTCCGGCTCCGTCCCGGGCGGCGGCGAGAAGGCGCTGTGCGCCTCGTCGGAGGCCGGCTTCCGGTCCTCCGCGCCCTCGGGTCCCTCGGCCTCCGCCACGCGTCCTCCCGTCCCCGGCCAGCCCGGGTATCAGTATGCGGAACGGTTTCATCCACGGCGAAACCGGCGGACGGCGCCCCGGAGAACGGCAGCGGGCGGCACCCCCTCCCGGGGATGCCGCCCGCGGTGTCACGGCGCCGCCGGAGCCCTCACCGGGGCCCGGCGGCCGTCACAGGCCCAGGGCCGGGCTCAGTGGCCGCCCTGCTCCTGCAGACGCTTGAAGGAGCGCTCGATCTCGGCCTCGGCCTCGGCGCGGCCGACCCAGTTGGCGCCCTCCACCGACTTGCCCGGCTCCAGGTCCTTGTAGACCTCGAAGAAGTGCTGGATCTCCAGGCGGTCGAACTCGGAGATGTGGTGGATGTCGCGCAGGTGCTCCACGCGCGGGTCGGAGGCCGGCACGCACAGCAGCTTGTCGTCGCCGCCCGCCTCGTCCGTCATGCGGAACATGCCGATGGCGCGGCACTTGATCAGGCAGCCCGGGAAGGTCGGCTCGTCCAGGATGACCAGCGCGTCCAGCGGGTCGCCGTCCTCGCCGAGGGTGTTCTCGACGAAGCCGTAGTCCGTCGGGTAGCTGGTGGAAGTGAACAGGCGACGGTCCAGACGGATCCGGCCGGTCTCGTGGTCCACCTCGTACTTGTTCCGCGAACCCTTCGGGATCTCGATGGTGACGTCGAACTCCACGTCCTGCTCCTCCATGATCAGCTTCATTGCTCGAGTGATAGCGCGTCCGACCCAGCCTCCCCCAGCCACCGCTGGGTGGGGGTACCCCCGGCCGGAGGCTGCGGGAGGGCCCCCAGCCGGGTGGGGTGCCATGCTCGCGGCAAGACGCAGTGGTTAAGTGTCCCTCACGCATATCAGTGATCGCGAAAGGGGCTGGTCCGAGGTGCCATTGGTCAAGACGTGGCAGCTCATCGCGGGGTCGACCGTCGCCGGTCTGGCCCTGTCGGTGGCAGCGGTGGCCGCCGCCGGTCCTTGGGACTCCGGCCAGCGTAAGGCCGAGCGGGACAGGGCCGCCTCCTGGAGCGTGACGGGTGGCGCAGATCACGCCGCACCCCCGGTGGAAGCCGCGCCCAGCGCCCCCGGTGTGCTCGCCGGGATCGCCCCCGGCGGCACACCGCAGGCCGGGAACGGCGCCGCGGCCGCCGCGGCGGGGGACGCCGGCCTCGCCGGGGCACTGCGGCCCCTGCTGGCCGACCCGGCGCTGGGCAGCGTCCGCACCGCCTCCGTCGTCGACGTCGGCACCGGCCGGGTGCTCTTCGAGTCCGGGGCCCGCGAGCCGATGACCCCGGCCTCGACCGTCAAGATCGCCACCGCGGCGGCGGCGCTGGCCGCCCTCGGCCCCGAGCACCGCATCCGCACCACCGTCGCCCCCGGCGCCGGGCCCGGGCAGATCGTCCTGGTCGGCGGCGGCGACCCCTCGCTCACCGCCCGGAAGAAGAGCCCCGCCGGATCCGGCGGCAGCCTCGTCGCGCTCGCCGCCGACACCGCCCAGGCCCTCAAGGCCGCCGGCACCGACTCCGTGGCGCTCGGCTACGACGACACCCTCTACACCGGCCCCGCCCGCCACCCGATCGGCATCAACCCGAACATCGCCCTGGTGACCTCCCTGGCCGCCGACGAGGGCCGCCCCGACGACTCGACCTCCGGGCCCGTCGATCGGGTCGAGGACCCCGCCCGGGAAGCCGCCCGCGCCTTCGCCGCCCTCCTCAAGGAACGCGGCATCACCGTCACGGGCGAGCCCGCGAAGGCCAAGGCCGCCGCCGGCGCACAACCCCTCGCCACCACCCTGTCCACCCCGGTCGCCGGCCTGGTCGAGCGGATGCTGACCAACAGCGACAACGACATCGCCGAAGCCCTCGCACGGCAGACCGCCCTCGCCTCCGGGCAGCCCGCGAGCTTCGAGGGCGCCGAGAAGGCCGTCACCGCCCGGCTCGCCTCCCTGGGCCTGGACACGGCCGGCTCCCGCTTCGCCGACGGCAGCGGGCTCAACCGCGCCGACAAGGTCACCGCCGACCTGTTGACCGCCCTCCTGGTCCGCGCCACCGACCCGCAGCACCCGGAGCTGCGGCCGGCGCTCACCGGGCTCCCCGTCGCCGGATTCACGGGGACCCTGCGCACCCGCAACGCCGGCACCTCCCCGGCCGCCGGCCTCGTACGGGCCAAGACGGGCACCCTGAGCAAGGTGAACTCCCTGTCCGGGACCGTCGTCGACCCGTCCGGGCGCCTGCTCGCCTTCGCCTTCCTGACCGCGGAGGCCCCCGACGGGCCGGCCGCGGAGAAGGGCCTGGACAAGCTCGCCGCCGCCGTGGCCGGCGCAGCGCAGCGGTAGCCGGTCCACCCGGTGGATCCGCGGGGGATCCGCAAAGGGGCCGGTCCACGTACCGTTGACGCATGACGAGCATCGGTGGTGCCGAGATGGTCGACTGGAACCTCGCGGTCGCGACCGCGGTCCGGCTGGTCCGGCCGGGTCCGGAGGTCAGCCGCGACGAAGCCCGGGCCGTGGTGGCGGAACTGCGCAGGCATGCCAGGACCTCCGAGCGCCACGTCCGCACGTTCACCCGGATGGTCCCGGACGGTGCCGACGTCCCCGACACCCCCGTCCTCGTCGTCGACCGGCCCGGCTGGGTCCGGGCCAACGTGGCCGGGTTCCGCGAGCTCCTCGCCCCCCTGCTCGGCAAGATGCAGGACCGCCGGGCCGGCACGCCCGGCGGCGCCGTCCTCGGCGCGGTCGGCGGCAAGGTCACCGGCGTCGAGCTGGGCATGCTGCTGAGCTTCCTGGCCTCCCGCGTGCTCGGCCAGTACGAGACCTTCGCCCCCGTCGGGCGGGACCTGCCGGGCTTCCCCGCCGGCGGCGGCCGGCTGCTGCTCGTCGCCCCCAACATCGTCCACGTCGAACGCGAGCTGGACGTCCACCCGCACGACTTCCGGCTGTGGGTCTGCCTCCACGAGGAGACGCACCGCACGCAGTTCACCGCCGTCCCGTGGCTCCGCGACCACCTGGAAGGCGAGATCCAGACCTTCCTCGGCGCCACCGAGATGGACCCGGCGGCCATCCTGGAACGCCTGCGCGAGGCCGCCCAGTCCTTCGCCGGCGCCCGCCCCGAGGCGGAGCGCGGCGACGAGGGCCGCTCCCTGGTCGAGCTCGTCCAGACCCCCGAGCAGCGCGAGGTGCTCGGCCGTCTCACCGCCGTCATGTCCCTGCTCGAAGGCCACGCCGACTTCGTGATGGACGGCGTCGGCCCCGAAGTCGTCCCCTCGGTCGCCGAGATCCGGGAGAAGTTCCAGCAGCGCCGCGCCAGCGGCGCGGGACGCCTCGACGCCGCCCTGCGCAAGCTGCTCGGCCTCGACGCCAAGCTGCGCCAGTACCGCGACGGCGAGCGGTTCGTGCGCGCCGTCGTCGAGCAGGTCGGCATGGACGGCTTCAACCGGGTGTGGACCTCCCCGAACACCCTGCCCACCAAGGCCGAGATCGCCAGGCCCGCGGACTGGGTGGCGCGCGTGCACCGCAAGGGGAGCGAACCGAGCAAAGGAGAGTGACGCGGGGGGCGTAAACATGTCTCACTGGGGGAAGAAGCGTCACCCGTCCGAGGGACCGTGGGGCGTGGAAGGGCGTGCGATGCTCAGGGAACGGCTCGGCTCTGTCACCATCGACGCACTCTGAGTGACAACCGCCGTCTCGCGGGGGCTGCTGCCGGCCCCCGAGGCATCCGAACCTCTTCCCGAAGGGAACCGGACATGGGTCCCCATCCTGCGGTCGCGGCGATACGCCTGGCGGTCCGCCGCGTGCTCCACGACGTCCTGACCGACCTCACCGGACGTCCCGCCGTCCCACCTGCCGCCGGCCCCGCCGCGGCGGACGGCCGGCCGCTCGTGCTCGTCGCCTGCTCCGGCGGCGCCGACTCCATGGCACTCGCCTCCGCGCTCGCCTTCGAGGCGCCCAAGCTCGGGATCCGGGCCGGCGGCATCACCGTCGACCACGGCCTCCAGCCGGGCTCCGACCTGCGTGCGGCCGAGGTCGTCGCCCGCATGGTCGCGCTGCGCCTCGACCCGGTCGAGTCGGTCGCCGTGCGCGTCGGCCGCGAGGGCGGCCCCGAGGCGGCCGCCCGCGACGCCCGCTACGCCGCCCTGGACGAGGCCGCCGACCGGCTCGGCGCCGTGGCCGTGCTGCTCGGCCACACCCGGGACGATCAAGCCGAAACCGTCCTGCTCGGCCTCGCCCGGGGCTCCGGCATCCGCTCCCTGTCCGGGATGCCCGAGGTCTCGGGAGGCCCCGGCGGCTCCGGACGCACCCACCGCTACCGTCGCCCCTTCCTCCAGGTGGACCGGCAGACCGCCCGCAAGGCCTGCATGGTCCAGTCGCTCGCCGTCTGGGACGACCCGCACAACATCGACCCCGCCTACACCCGCTCCCGGCTCCGCCACGAGGGACTGCCCGCCCTCGAAAAGGCGCTGGGCAAGGGCGTCGTCGAGGCGCTGGCCCGGACCGCCCAGCTGTCCCGTGACGACGCGGACGCCCTGGACGCCTGGGCCGCCGAGGCCGAGGCGGGCGTACGCGACGCGGACGGCCGCCTGGAGTGCGCCAAGCTGTACGCCCTGCCCCCGGCCGTCCGCCGCCGCGTGCTGCGCAGGGCCGTGGTCGCCGCCGGGTCGCCGGCGGGCTCCCTCTTCGCCCGCCACATCGAGGAAGTCGACCGGCTCATCACCGGATGGCGGGGCCAGGGCGCCATCAACCTGCCCGGTCGGGTGGAGGCCCAGCGGCAGGGTGGCAGACTTGTCATCCGGCAGGGCTGATCGGTGCCGAAACACGGCTGAGTCCTCCGGGCCCTCCCGGAGTCCCGGCCGACAACGAAAGTGATGCGGGTGGACGAGAAGGACATGGGCAACGACCTGGCGTCGGTGCTCATCACCAAGGAAGAGATCGACGCGAAGCTGGCCGAGCTGGCCGCGAAGATCGACGCGGAGTACGCGGGCAAGGACCTGCTCATCGTCGGCGTCCTCAAGGGCGCCGTGATGGTGATGGCGGACCTGGCGCGCGCCTTGTCCACCCCGCTCACCATGGACTGGATGGCGGTGTCCTCGTACGGCGCCGGGACCCAGTCCTCCGGCGTGGTGCGGATCCTGAAGGACCTGGACACCGACATCAAGGACAAGCACGTCCTGATCGTCGAGGACATCATCGACTCGGGCCTGACGCTGTCCTGGCTGCTGTCGAACCTGGGCTCCCGCCAGCCGGCCTCCCTGGAGGTCGTCACGCTGCTGCGCAAGCCCGACGCCGCGAAGGTCGCGATCGACGTGAAGTGGGTCGGCTTCGACATCCCGAACGAGTTCGTCGTGGGCTACGGCCTCGACTACGCGGAGAAGTACCGCAACCTGCCGTTCGTCGGCACCCTCGCCCCGCACGTCTACGGCGGCTGACGCACACCCCGTCCCGCGGGGGCCCCGGCCGGGGTCCCCGCGCGGGAACCCTGGAACGTTCCCCGGCGTTGGAGCAGGGGAAGGCAGGACTGTCAGCCGTCCCACGGGGCCGCGGGTGACAATTCAGGGGTACATTCCGAAGAACAGTCTTTATTCACAGCAGCATTTACCTACGGGCAGGAGGGACGGGGCGCCTGGCGTCCCGTATGGATGGACGTGAAGCGATACTTCCGTGGGCCAGTCATGTGGATCGTGCTGGCCGTCCTCGCCGTGGTCGTGTTGATGAATGTCGTCAGCTCCGGCGGCGGCTACAAGTCGGTGGACACCAGCGAGGTCATCAAGGCGATCAACAGTGGCCAGGTGGAGCAGGCGCGCCTGACTACCGGTGACAGCCAGATGATCAAGATCGACCTGAAGAAGGGCGAGAAGCTCGAGGGCAGCTCCGGCACCAAGTTCCAGGCCAACTACATCGGCGACCAGGGCGTACAGCTCGCCCAGAGCCTCCAGGCCAAGTACGAGGCCGGCCAGATCCCCGACGGCTACTCCGTCACCCCGGACAAGACCAGCCCGTTCCTCAGCGTGCTGCTCTCCCTGCTGCCGTTCGTCCTGATCGTCGTCGTCTTCCTGTTCCTGATGAACCAGATGCAGGGCGGCGGCTCCCGGGTGATGAACTTCGGCAAGTCCAAGGCCAAGCTCATCACCAAGGACACCCCGAAGACGACGTTCGCCGACGTCGCGGGCTCGGACGAAGCCGTCGAGGAGCTCCACGAGATCAAGGAGTTCCTCCAGGAGCCCGCGAAGTTCCAGGCCGTCGGCGCGAAGATCCCCAAGGGCGTCCTGCTCTACGGTCCGCCCGGCACCGGCAAGACCCTGCTGGCGCGCGCCGTCGCCGGCGAGGCCGGCGTGCCGTTCTACTCGATCTCCGGCTCCGACTTCGTCGAGATGTTCGTCGGTGTCGGTGCCTCCCGCGTCCGCGACCTGTTCGAGCAGGCCAAGGCCAACGCCCCGGCGATCGTCTTCGTCGACGAGATCGACGCCGTCGGCCGGCACCGCGGTGCGGGCCTCGGCGGCGGCCACGACGAGCGCGAGCAGACCCTGAACCAGCTGCTCGTCGAGATGGACGGCTTCGACGTCAAGGGCGGCGTGATCCTGATCGCCGCCACCAACCGGCCCGACATCCTCGACCCGGCGCTGCTGCGCCCGGGCCGCTTCGACCGGCAGATCGCCGTCGACCGCCCGGACATGCAGGGCCGCCTGGAGATCCTCAAGGTCCACCAGAAGGGCAAGCCGGTCGCCCCGGACGTCGACCTGTCGGCCGTCGCCCGCCGCACCCCCGGCTTCACCGGTGCCGATCTGTCCAACGTGCTGAACGAGGCCGCACTGCTCACGGCCCGCTCGGACCGCAAGCTGATCGACAACCAGATGCTGGACGAGGCGATCGACCGCGTCGTGGCGGGCCCGCAGAAGCGGACCCGGATCATGTCGGACAAGGAGAAGAAGATCACCGCGTACCACGAGGGCGGACACGCCCTGGTCGCGGCGGCCTCCCCGAACTCCGACCCGGTCCACAAGATCACGATCCTGTCCCGCGGTCGGGCCCTGGGCTACACGATGGTCCTGCCGGACGAGGACAAGTACTCCACCACGCGCAACGAGATGCTCGACCAGCTGGCCTACATGCTGGGCGGCCGCGCGGCCGAGGAGCTGGTCTTCCACGACCCGACCACGGGCGCCGCGAACGACATCGAGAAGGCCACCACCACGGCCCGTGCGATGGTCACCCAGTACGGCATGACCGAGCGCCTCGGCGCGATCAAGTTCGGTGGGGACAACACCGAGCCGTTTCTCGGCCGTGAGATGGCTCACCAGCGCGACTACTCGGAAGAGGTCGCGGCGCTGGTCGACGAAGAGGTCAAGAAGCTCATCGAGACCGCGCACAACGAGGCGTGGGAGATCCTGGTCGAGAACCGCGACGTGCTCGACAACCTGGTCCTGGCCCTCCTGGAGAAGGAGACCCTGGGCAAGGAGGAGATCGCCGAGATCTTCTCGACGGTCGTCAAGCGTCCGGCCCGCCCGGCGTGGACCGGCTCGGCCCACCGCACCCCGTCGACCCGCCCGCCGGTGCTCTCGCCCAAGGAGCTCCAGCTGACGAACGCGGCGAACGGCGCCGCGGCCGCCACCGCGGCCGTGTCGGTGGAGAAGGATCCGGTCACGGAGGACCGCACCGAGTAGCGGAAGGCTGCAGCCCGGCCCGGAATGGATGCCGCGTCCCCCAGGTTCTAGCCTGGGGGCGCGGCATTTTCGTATGCCCGTGTGAGCGAAGACAGGAACGAGGCACAGATGACCGACCCAGTGACCCTGGCCGGCGAGGGCACGATCGGCGTGTTCGACGAGAAGCGGGCCGAGGCCGCCGTCCGAGAGCTCCTCATTGCGGTCGGCGAGGACCCGGACCGCGAGGGGCTCCTGGAGACCCCGGCACGCGTGGCCCGGGCGTACCGGGAGATCCTCGCGGGCCTGTGGCAGAAGCCCGAAGACGTCCTGACGACGACGTTCGACCTCGGGCACGACGAGATGGTGCTCGTGAAGGACATCGAGATCGTAAGCCTGTGCGAGCACCACCTGCTTCCCTTCCACGGCGTCGCCCACGTCGGGTACATCCCCGCCGAGAGCGGAAAGATCACCGGGCTGTCCAAGCTGGCGCGCCTCGTCGAGGTCTACGCCCGCCGTCCGCAGGTCCAGGAGCGGCTCACCACGCAGATCGCGGACTCCCTGATGGAGATCCTGGAGGCGCGCGGCGCGATCGTCGTCGTCGAGGCCGAGCACATGTGCATGTCCGTCCGCGGCATCCGCAAGCCGGGCGCGAAGACCACCACCTCGGCGGTCCGCGGCCAGCTCCGCGACATCGCCACCCGCAACGAAGCGATGAGCCTGATAATGGCCCGCTGACGTGCCCGACGACGGGCCCTCCCGCGACGGCTGGGAGCCACTGGGCGAGGACGTCCGACGCACCCTGGAGCTGCTGCTCGACGGTGACTCGGACGTCTACCGGGGCCTGCGGGCCCAGATCCCGCACGCCGAGATGCGCGGGAGCGGCTGCGCCTGCCCGTGCGTGTACCTGCGGGTGGACACTACGGCCGTGGCGGCCGTGTCGACGGAGAAGGCCTACGCGGTGGTGGCGGGCGCGGCGCTGCTCGACGCCGAAGGCGGCCATCAGGGCGAGGCGACGCTCTTCGCCTTCCACGGCCTCCTCGCGGACCTCCAGTTCTGCGACTGGGAGGACCGGGGGCCCGGACCCCTCCGGCTGTGGGAGTGGCTGGGATTCCGCTACTCCTGAGACGGCCCGACCCGTTGCGGCTCAGGCGCGGGAAGGCGTCGGGGGAGTGGTGTCGTCGTCCTCGGGGAGTTTCAGGACGTGCTCCAGGAAGAGGGCCGCGGCGATGACCGCCGCGCCCGCCAGCACCGAGAAGGCCGCGTACCAGGCTTGATCGCGGCGGGCGGGCACCTCCAACCCGTCGGCCAGGAGGAAGACGCCCACGCCGCCGTACATGCCCGCCACGAGGGCCGCGACGAGGGCGCTGGCCTGGCCGAAGACGAGCGCCCGGGCCGCCATCAGCGGCTCCACGCCCTTCGCGCCGGGCTGCCGCTCCCGCTGGGCCTTGAGGCGGGAACGCAGCGACAGGGCCGTCGCCAGCAGCACGACCGCGATGGCGCCCAGCACGACGGGGGCGGCCAGCGGGACGCCCGGCAGGGTTCCGTACGCGTTCCACAGGCGGGCACCCGCCCAGGACAGCACCCCGGCCACCACGAAGATGCCCGCCAGGACCGCCGGCCTCAGTTGCTTCACGTCCCCGTTCCCCGCTCTCTGCGCCCTGCCTCAGCCGTCCGTCGGCAGACCACAGGCTCCCGTGTCTCC
Source organism: Streptomyces sp. NPDC059851 (assembly GCF_042732005.1). Classification (NCBI taxonomy): domain Bacteria; kingdom Bacillati; phylum Actinomycetota; class Actinomycetes; order Kitasatosporales; family Streptomycetaceae; genus Streptomyces; species Streptomyces sp. NPDC059851. The sequence continues at coordinate 71,822 of NZ_JBHWJJ010000010.1, forward strand.
TTCGAGATCGTAAGTGATCGCTGGCAGTGGCGTTCGTGAGTTCGCGGGTCGAAAAGGGTGACCTCTCCATATGGGCCGCACCCAGAACACCCGCCTGTCGCAGACCGTGCGCGGGCAGATCGCCGACCGCATACGCCACCTCGCCGCCGAGGCGGGCATCGCTGTGGTCACCGTTCCGCCGCGCAACACCTCCAAGCACCGCCCGTGCTGCTTGACGCCGCTCCGGCATCGCAAGGCCCCCGACCGGCCCACCGTGTCCGGCTGGAAGTGGGCCATCTGCCCCAGCCCGAGTGCGGCTGGCAGGGCGACCGCGACCAGGGCGCCTGGCAGCGGATCGCCGCACGCGGCCTCGCCCACCAGGCCAAGACGGTCGTGGACCGCGCCGGCGGGCAGATGGTGATCCGTGCTGTGGTGGACACGATGGAGGCCAAGGCCGTCGTCACGGCCGCCCCGAAGACCAGCCGGACGGACCGGTCCAAGACCGGCCCCACTAGGCCACGCACCAACCGCCTCACGCCCAGGCGACGTGAGGTTCCCTCCCCAGTGCGGCCTTCGGGCCGTGCCGGCCAGCGTCCGGAGGGACACACACGCACCAACGGGCCGGAGGTAGCTGCCCCGCGCAGCCCACCGGCACCAGGGCGTGCACACGGTCAGCGCATCCGCCAACCGGCACAAGCCGCGAGGGGCAGCACTGGGCGCGGGTTCCACCTCCACGCCCACGCCACCCCACCCAGGTGGATCAACCGATCCCGGACCCTCAGTCCGACTCGGATTCGCTCAACTGATCAGAGACGCTACCCACGACTACTCGGGGAGGCGCAGTTCCAGGTCGGGGCGCCGGATGACGCCGGCCAGGCCGATCCCGGCGAGCAGGTCGGCGACGGGGCCGTGGCCGGCGATCCGCGCCTCGGGGTCGACGTCGTGCCAGGGGGCGAGGACGAAGGCGCGCTGGTGCGCCCGGGGGTGCGGGAGGGTGAGGGCGGGGTCGTCGGAGACCACGTCGGCGTACGCGATGATGTCCACGTCGATGGTCCGGGGGCCCCAGCGCTCCTCGCGGACGCGGTCGAAGGCCTCCTCGATGGCGTGGCCGCGTTCCAGCAGGCTGGACGGGGGCAGGGTGGTCCGCACGAGCGCCACCGCGTTCAGGTACGAGGGCTGGGAGCCGGGCTCGACGCCCCACGGCTCGGTCTCGTAGACCGGGGAGACGGCCTTGACCCGGACGCCCGGGGTGTCGCCGAGGGCGTCGATGGCACCCTGCAGGGTCTCCATCCGGTTGCCGAGGTTGCCGCCGAGGGCGATCACGGCCCACTTGGGGTTGGACAGGGTGACGTCCGCCGCGTCGACCGCCTCGACGACGGAGGCGGGCACCGGCTGGACGGTGGGGTCGCTCTGGGCTTTCAGTCCGTTGTTCACGCGCGGCTCCGGGTGATCGTGATGGTCACGTCGTCGAAGGGGACGGTGATGGGCGCGTCCGGCTTGTGGACGACGACCTCCACCTGGGCCACCGCTTCGTGCTTGAGGCACTGCTGGGCGATCCGCTCCGCCAGGGTCTCGATGAGGTCGACGGGCTCGCCCTCGACCACGTCGACGACCTCCTCGGCGACGACGCCGTAATGGACGGTCTTCGCCAGGTCGTCGTCCGCCGCCGCCGGGCGCGTGTCGATGTGCAGCACCAGGTCGACGATGAAGGTCTGGCCTTCCTCGCGTTCCCGGGGGAAGACGCCGTGGTGCCCGCGAGCCTTGAGGCCGCGCAGCGCGACACGATCCACGCGAATCACTCCTGCTTTCGTAGGTGCATGCGGGTCCGGGCCTCCCCGGATCCATGGGCCTGCGCCGAGTGCGGTCGGCGTCGTCCGTCTTCGAATCTACCTGCGAAAGGGGCCGCGGCCCGCCGGAGGGGTCAGTCGGGGGCTTCCTCCTCGTCCTCTTCGGAGTCCGTCAGGACCGGAGAACCGTGGTGGGACCACAGGCGCCAGCCCTCGGATGTGCGTCGGAACACATTTGTGGCGACGACCAGCTGGCCGACGAGCGGGCCGAGCTCTCCGCCGTCCCCGGCGGGTCCTCCGCTGAGGATGTTCTCGGTGCAGGTGACCAGGGCCGTGTCGCCGATGACGGCGACCTTGGTGTCGGTCAGGAAGAACTGGATGTACTCGGTGTGGGACATGATCAGCGCGTACGAGCGGAGCACTTCGCCGCGGCCGCTGAGCACCGGCCAGCCCGGGTGGACGCAGGACACCTCGTCCTCCAGCCAGAGCGCCGACATGGTGTCGAAGTCGCCCCGCTCCATGGCCTCGTAGAAGGCCGTGTTCACCTGCTCGACGGCTTCGATGTCGGTACGGCTCACCGTGCCCCTCTCCTGGCTGTACGGGCCCCAGGTGCGGGCCGGGTCACCAAGCCCCTTCCACGGCGCGGGCCACCCGAACCGCGTCGGCCGTGGCGCGTACCTCGTGGACCCGGACGGCCCAGGCACCCTGGTGGGCGGCGAGGGCCGAGACGGCGGCCGTGGCGGCGTCGCGCTCGCGGGCCGGCGGCGGGGTGGCGCCGTCGCCGTCCAGGACGCGGCCGAGGAACCGCTTGCGCGACGCGGCGACGAGCAGCGGGAAGCCGAGGGCCCGCAGCTCGGGGAGGTGCGCGACGAGGGCCAGGTCGTGCTCGGCCATCTTGGCGAAGCCGAGGCCGGGGTCGACGACGAGCCGCTCGGGGGCGATGCCGCCGGCGACGACGGCGTCGATGCGGGTCCGGAGCTCGGCGGTGACCTCGGCGAGGACGTCCTCGTAGACGGCGAGGCGGTTCATGTCGGCGCTGAAGCCGCGCCAGTGCATCACGACGAAGGGCACCTCGGCCGCGGCCACGGCGGGGATCATGCCGGGGTCGGCGAGCCCGCCGCTGACGTCGTTGACGAGCGTCGCCCCGGCTTCGACGGCCCGCGCGGCGACCGAGGCGCGCATGGTGTCGACGGAGACGGTGACCCCTTCGGAAGCCAGCCCGCGGACCACGGGGACGACGCGGCGCAGCTCCTCCTCCTCGTCGACCCGGGTGGCGCCGGGCCGGGTGGACTCCCCGCCCACGTCGATGAGGTCGGCGCCCTGGGCCATGAGGTCGAGGCCGCGCTTCACGGCCGCGGTGGTGTCGAACCAGCGGCCGCCGTCCGAGAAGGAGTCGGGGGTGACGTTCACGACGCCCATGACCGCGCAGCGGTCCCAGTCCGGCAGGCCTGTGACCCGGCCCCTGCCTGCGGCCCCGTGCTTGTTGTTCATGGTCCCAGGGTAGGGCTGCCCCCGGATCCGGCACGGGCCGGGCCGCGGGCGGCGGCCGCGGGCCCGGCCCCCCCGGCCCGGGAAGCACGGAGCCCGGCGCCCCGGGGTTCACCGGGGGCCGGGCTTCACGTGCGGGGCGGCGTGGCGCGGCGCCGCCGGGCGTCAGGCCGCCTGGACCTCGCGCTCGGCCCGGGCGGGCACGGCGCTCACGTGGGTGTGGGCGCAGGTGCGGACCGGCTTGGGCCGGCGGCGGGAGGCGAACAGCCGGGGCAGCGCCAGGGTGACGAAGCCCTCGGCCTGCATGACGGCGAAGCCGATGCGGGGCAGGTCGCCGTGGGTGCGGAAGACCATGAAGCGGGGCTCCCAGCGGGGGCGGAACTTCGCGTTGAACTTGTACAGCGACTCGATCTGGAACCAGCGGGACAGGAAGACCAGCAGGTTGCGCCAGACCCGCAGCACCGGGCCGGCGCCGATCTTCTCGCCGCGGGCGAGGGCGGAGCGGAACATCGCGAAGTTCAGCGAGACCCGCTCGATGCGCAGGGACGGGGCGGCCTCCAGGGAGGCGACGATGAGCAGCTCGTTCATGCCGGGGTCGGCGCCGCGGTCACGGCGCATCAGCTCCAGCGACATGCCGTCCTTGCCCCACGGCACGAAGTGCTGGATGGCCTTGAGGTCGCCGAACGGGCTGGTGTCGCCCTCCTCGACGCGGTGCGCGGTGGCGATGATGCAGTCGCCGTCGTCCGGGTCGCCGACGCGGCCGAGGGCCATGGAGAACCCGCGCTCGGTGTCGGTGCCGCGCCAGGCCTCGGCGGCGCCGCGGACCTGCTCCAGCTCTTCCTCGGTCAGCTCGCTGACCCGGCGGACCTTGGTGGTGTAGCCGTTGCGCTCGATGCGCTTGACCATCTGTCGGACGTTGCGCATCGCACGGCCGGTCAGGGAGAAGTCTTTGACGTCGACGATCGCCTCGTCACCGAGCTCCAGGGCGTCGAGGCCGGTCTCGCGCGTCCACACCTCGCCGCCGGTCTCGCTGCAGCCGACGACGGCAGGGGTCCAGGAATGGGCCTTGGCCTCGGCCATGAACCGCTCGATGGCGCCGGGCCAGGCTTCGACGTCGCCGATGGGGTCGCCGGAGGCGAGCATCACGCCGGAGATGACGCGGTAGGTGACGGCGGCCTTGCCGCTGGGGGAGAAGACGACGGCCTTGTCGCGGCGGAGCGCGAAGTGGCCGAGGGAGTCGCGGGCGCCGTGCTTGGCGAGCAGCTCGCGCAGCTTGGTCTCGTCGTCGGCCGTGAGCCGGGCGGCCGGGTGCTCGGGGCGGAAGGCGAGGTAGATGGTGGTCAGTGCGGTCAGCATGCCCAGCGCGCCGAGGGAGTAGCCGACGATCCAGTCCCGGCCGCCGGAGTAGGCGATCGGGCCCTCGATGCCGATGAGCCCGTACAGGACGTGCGCGATCTGCTCGTAGAGGCCGGGGCGCCCCACCACCTTGTTGGGGTGGGCATTGACGATGACCAGGCCGAGGCCGATCGAGCCGGCGCTCATCAGGATGAAGTTGGCCAGGGCCTTCCAGCGGCTGCGCGGGTCGGGCAGCGCCTTGAATTCACCCTGATGGCGCAGCAGCAGGGCGAGCAGGGCGACAGCGATCACCACGCCGATGTAGGAGTGGCGGTACACGAACTGGGCGGCGGCCCCGACCGGCAGCAGGAAGACCGCCGCCCGCCAGGCGCGGCGCTTGCGGCGCTTGAGTGCGTGGGCGAGCAGGAGGAGCAGGATGCCGGCGCAAATGGTGACGGCCGCCGCCATGGGCCGGGTCGAGCCGGGGATCACCTCCGCGACGGCGCGGAGTCGGCTGTGCTGGAACCGCGGGAAGACACCCGCCGCAACGTCGAGGAGACCGACGATCGCGACGGCCGTTCCCACCAGTCCGGGCACGGACTCCGGTCGTGGTCCGCGGAAGATTCGGCGTACCCCGCTCGGAACCTGTCCCGACTTATCGCCATCTATCCTGCTAGACATCGCTTCCCGTTGCTCCGCGAGAGATTCAAGTGGCCGAAGGCCGCGACAGCCTCCGGAGTGTGGTGCGTCCACTAGGACGACATCGAGCGCGAGCGGGTTCACTCTTTCGCCGAGAAAATCTAGTCCTGCCACCAGAAAGTCGACTGACAGCTCATGGGTCTCACCAGTAATACGGTTCTGGCGCTCGCCGTCGCCGCCGGTGTGCTGCTCTTTGCAGCCACGGTGTGGTTCTGGCCCCGGCTCTCGGGCCGCACCTGGCGTGCGGTGCTGGGCCGGATCGGTCTCCTGTTCGCGACGCAGCTGGCGGTGTTCTCGGCGGTCGGCCTGGCGGCGAACCAGTCGTTCTCCTTCTACGGTTCGTGGGCTGACCTGTTCGGCAAGGAGACCTCGGTCGGCAAGGTCGTCGACCACTCGATGAGCAGCAAGGACATCAAGGTCATCGACAAGCAGAAGCTGGAGGTCCCCGGCGGGGCCCAGCCGCAGGTCGGCGGCCAGATCCTGAAGGTGTCGATATCCGGTGAGAAGTCGAAGATAACGAGCCCGGGGTACGTGTGGCTGCCGCCGGAGTACTTCCAGCCGCAGCACAAGGACAAGAACTTCCCCGCGTCGATCGTGCTGACCGGCTACCCGGGCACCGCGGAGAACCTGATCAAAGGGCTGAACTACCCGATGACGGCCTTCAAGCAGGCCAAGGCGGGGAAGATGAAGCCGATGATCCTGGTGATGCTGCGCCCGACCGTGGCACCGCCGCGCGACACCGAGTGCGTGGACATCCCCGGCGGTCCGCAGACCGAGACCTTCTTCGCGCAGGACCTCCCGCGGGCCATCCAGAGCACCTTCCGGGTCGGCAAGAAGCCCGAGAACATGGGCTTCATCGGCAACTCCACGGGCGGCTACTGCGCCCTGAAGATCGCCGCGCACTACCCGCAGACCTTCGGTGCCGCAGCCGGCCTGTCGGCGTACTACGAGGCCCCGAACGACGCCACGACCGGCAACCTGTTCATGGGCGACGAGAACCTGAAGAAGCGCGCCGACATCCTGTACAGCATCGAGCGCAAGAAGCCGACGGGCACCTCGTTCCTGGTGACCAGCAGCGAGACGGGCGAGCCGAACATCGCGGACACCCGCAAGTTCGTCAAGCTGGTCAAGGGTCCGGACCGGGTCTCGTCGATCATCCTCGACAGCGGTGGTCACAACTTCAACACCTGGCGCCGTGAGATCCCGCCGATGCTGACGTGGATGAGCAACCGCATCCAGGCCTGACGGCCTGCGCCGAACGACCTGCGACGACCGTGTGGCCGGCCCGGAAGGGCCGGCCACACGGCGTTTTGCGGACGGGCCGCACCGCACCACACCGGTCCGGTCCGGCCGCGGCCGGCCTCTTCAGGTCGCGTCGGTGTCCTCGGCGCGGGCCCGGCGCAGCGCTCGGTGTACCTCCTGCGGGGTCAGGAAGCCGGCCAGCGCCCCGGATTCGGGGTCGGTGACCCCGATCCGCCCCGAGTCCTCCTGGAGGAGTGCGGCCAGGGCCTCGCGCAGGCTGGAGCCCAGCTCCACAGAGACGGCCGGCTGCGTCCCGTCGGCCGGCGTGAGGTCGGCGGTCCCGACCGGGGTGACGGCCAGCCGTTTGAGCGCGCGGTCCGCGCCGACGAAGGAGGCCACGTACGGGGTGGCGGGGGCGCCGAGCACCGAGGCGGGGCGGTCGAACTGCTCGATGGTGCCCGTTCCGTAGACGGCGATGCGGTCACCGAGCCGGACGGCTTCGTCCAGGTCGTGCGTGACGAGCAGGATCGTCTTGCGGACCGTCTTCTGCAGCGTCAGGAACTCGTTCTGCAGGCGTTCGCGCACCACCGGGTCCACCGCCCCGAACGGCTCGTCCATCAGCAGCACCGGTGGGTCGGCGGCGAGTGCGCGGGCCACGCCGACGCGCTGGCGCTGTCCGCCGGACAGCTGGTGGGGATAGCGGTCGCCGTACACGGCCGGGTCCAGGCCGACCAGTTCGAGGAGTTCGGCCGCGCGGGCGCGGGCCTTGGCCCGGGGGGTGCCGACGAGCTGCGGCACGGTCGCGGTGTTCTCCAGGACCGTCTTGTGCGGGAAGAGGCCGACCTGCTGGATGACGTAGCCGATGCGGCGGCGCAGTTCGACGGGATCGGCGGCCGCGATGTCCTCGCCGGCGAGCAGGATCCGGCCCGAGGTGGGCTCGATCAGCCGGTTGACCATCTTCATGGTGGTGGTCTTGCCGCAGCCGGACGGGCCCACCAGCGTGACCAGTTCGCCGTCGGCCACCTCGAAGGACAGGTCTTCGACGGCCGTCGTCCCGTCGGGGTAGCGCTTGGTCACGTGCTCGAATCGGATCACACCGCCATCCTTCCCTACCCGCGGCCCGGACGTGTGAAGAGCATGTTGCCCGGGCGCGAATGATTCCGGCCGCCGGGCCCGCGGCGGGTTAGGGTCGCTCCTGGCTTCGTGTTTTCGGACGGGTGTGCGTACGACGGTGGGGAGGGGGTGACGGCATGGCGGGGCAGGGCTGCCTGGTGGCGAACGACTGGATCTGCTGGGAGTACGTCACCTCGCGTTCCCAGGAGCTGACCGCCGCCACCCTCGAACACGTTTGGATCACCGGCGCCTCGGTCCTCCTCGGCGTCGCCGTGTCCGTCCCGTTGGCCCTGCTGGCCCGGCGCGGGCGGCGTTGGGCCGCGCCCGTGCTGGGCCTGACGACCCTGCTCTACACGATCCCCTCCCTCGCCATGTTCTCGCTGCTGCTGCCGCTGTTCGGGCTGTCGGCATCGCTGGTGGTGACCGGCCTGGTGCTGTACTCGCTGACCATCCTCGTCCGCAACGCCCTGGCCGGGCTGGAGGCCGTACCGGAGGAGGTGCGGGAGGCCGCGCGGGGCATGGGTTACGGGCCCGGGCGGCTGCTGTGGCAGGTCGAACTGCCGCTGGCGCTGCCGGCGCTGCTCGCCGGGGTGCGGATCGCCACGGTCTCGACCGTGGCCCTGACCACGGTCGGCTCGATCGTCGGCAAGGGCGGCCTCGGCAACCTCATCGCCCCGGCCGTGAACAGCTCCTTCAAGGCCCAGGTGCTCACCGCCTCCGTGCTGTGCGTACTGCTCGCGCTCGTGGCGGACCTGCTGCTGCTCGGGCTGCAGCGGCTGCTCACCCCGTGGACGCGCGCCGCGGCGGACAGGGGGGCGTAGGGCCGTGGACGTCATGGGAGGGGCCTGGGACTGGCTGGCGGACGGAGCCAACTGGTCCGGTGAGAACGGGGTGTGGCACCGGCTCGCCGAGCACGTCTGCGTCAGCGGCATCGCGCTCGCCGTCGCCTGCGCGGTGGCCCTGCCCGTCGGGCTGTGGCTCGGCCACATCGGCCGGGGCGGGGCGCTCGCGGTCAACGTCTCCAACGCCGGGCGCGCCGTGCCGGTGTTCGCGGTGCTCGCCCTGTTCATGGTCTCGCCGCTGCGCAGCGCGGGCTACCTGCCCACGGTCGCCGCGCTCGTGCTGTTCGCCGTACCGCCCCTGCTGACCAACGCGTACGTGGGCGTGCGCGAGGTCGACCGGTCCGTGGTGGAGGCGGCCCGCGGCATGGGCATGTCCGGCGGCCAGCTGTTCCTACGGGTGGAACTGCCGCTCGCACGACCGCTGCTGATGACCGGACTGCGTTCGGCCGCCGTCCAGGTCGTCGCCACGGCCACGATCGCGGCGATGGTCGGCCAGGGCGGCCTCGGTCGGATCATCACCGCCGGCTTCAACACGTACGACACGCCGCAGGTCGTCGCGGGCGCCCTGCTCGTGGCGGCGCTGGCCCTGCTGGTCGAGGGCGTCCTCGTGGCGGCGGAGCGGCTGCTGGCCCGGCCGGCGGCGCGCTGACCGCGGTCGGGCCCCGGCCCGGCCGTTCCCCTTCCCGTTCGCACCCATCCCTCCGGAGGAGCACGACATGCACAAGTCCAGCCGGGTCCCGGCCGTGGCCCTCGCGGCGGTGGCCCTCACCGCCTCCCTCACCGCCTGCGGCGGCGCGAGCCTGGAGCAGAGCAAGGAGTCCGGCGGGTCCGCGTCCGCGTCCGGGGACGGCTCCGGGAAGGGGAAGCTGGTGATCGGCGCGGCCGGTTTCACCGAGTCCAGCGTTCTGGCGGAGCTGTACGCGCAGGTGCTCCGGGACGCTGGCTACAGCACCTCGGTCACCACGGTCAACAACCGCGAGCTCTACGAACCGTCCCTGGAGAAGGGTGAGATCGACATCGTCCCCGAGTACGCGGCCACCCTCGCCGAGTTCCTGAACGCCAAGGTCAACGGCCCGAAGGCACCCCAGGACAAGCCCGTCGCGTCCAGCGACCCGGCGGCCACGGTGGCCGGGCTGGAGAAGCTGGCGGGGCCGCTGGGCCTGAAGGTGCTGCCGGCGGGCTCGGCGGTCGACCAGAACGCCTTCGCGGTGTCGAAGGAATTCGCCCGGAAGAACAACCTCCGGACCCTCTCCGACCTCGGCAGGTCAGGGCTGAAGGTGAAGATCGCGGCCGGCGACGAATGCGCCGTACGACCCTTCTGCGCACCGGGCTTGAAGGCCACGTACGGAATCGACGTCTCCGGGATCGACCCGAAGGGCGTCGGCACCCCGCAGGCCAAGCAGGCCGTGAAGGACGGCGCCGACCAGTTGGTGCTCACCACGACCACGGACGCCACCCTCGACAGCTACGACCTCGTCCTGCTGGAGGACGACAAGAAGCTCCAGCACGCCGACAACGTCCTGCCGGTGGTCAATGCCAAGGACGCGGGCGCCCCGGAGATCGCGGCCGCTCTGGACAAGTTGACCAAGACCCTCACCACCGCTGACCTCGTCGAGCTGAACGGCCGGGTCGACGCCCGGCGCGAGAAGCCGGCGGACGCCGCGAAGGCCTACCTGAAGGCCAAGGGGCTGATCGGGGGGTAGCGGACGACGGGCGCGGGGAGGGGCGGATAACTGCCCGGGAACAGATTGTCGGCCGGCCATCCCAAGCGACCCCCACGCCCTGTAAATTTCTGGCCATGCCCCGAGGACGCCACCGCAATCCCGAGCCCCTGCACCGGCTGCTCACTCCCACGGCCGTGGCCGGTGTTTCCCTCACCAGTGCGACCGTGGCTTGGCTGCTCGCGGATCCCGTGGCGCTGCGGCTGCTCGTGGCGCTGGCCGCGGCCGTGGGCGTCGCGGGTGCCGCCGTCCTGCGCACGTGGGACCGTGCGGCCGGGCGGCGGGTCGCTGAGCTGGCCCGCGAGCGGGTCAAGGACGAGTGGAAGACCGACGAGCGCATGGCCGAGCTGGAGTCCGAGCTCGAAGAGGCCCGGGTGCTGCGGGGACGGCTCGACGCCAAGCTGCGGGCCAAGCGGGTCGAACTCGCCGGGCTGCGGGGCGAGCACGCGGCGCTGCTGCGCCGGTACGCCACGGCCGAGACCGAGCGGGCCAGCGCCCTGGAGGGCCGCCGGCTGCTGGCCATCGAGGCGTCCGCGGGGCCGGCGGTCGGCCCGCCGAAGGAGCTCCCGCCGGTGACCGAGGAGCGCACGTCCAGCGGCGCGCCGACCGCGGTCGGCTACGCCCGGGCCCACGCGGCGCTGAGCGCCCTGGTCCGCAAGGCCGAGGCCGGTCCGGCGGGTCCGGAAGGCCCCGGGGGGCCGGGTGCCCGGGCCCCGAGGCCCGCACAGCAGCAGCCCGGCCAGCTCCCGTTCGGGCAGGTCCGTTCCGCGCTCCCGGCCGGACAGCAGCAGTCCGCCCCGGCAGCGCAGCGGCAGCCCGGCCCGGCCGGCGGGCAGCAGTCCGGCACCGGCCGGGACGCCGGCTCGGGGACGCAGGACGCCGGGTCCGGGGCCCCTGCCGCCGGCTCCGCCCTCCCGGCGCGCCGCCCCGCGGGGCCGGTGGCTCCGTACCAGGCCGCACGCCGCCCGGCCGCCCGCGCGGTCGGCGGTTTCGACTTCTTCGGTACCAAGAACGCCGACCGGGCGCGCGCGGCGATCGAGTCGGTCCAGAACGAGGACCTGGCCGACGTGGTCGGGGAGGAGGCCCTGGCCGTCCACAAGGCGGAGTCGGACCGGGCCGCCGCCGGGGCGGAGGCCGCTCCGGCCGCTCCCCGGCAGGGCGGGGCGAACCAGGTCATCGACCTGACGGAGCACGACGAGACCGAGCCGATCGACGTGGGCCGCCTGCGCAGCGCGATCTCCTGACTGCCGCCCGCCGCCCGCCGCCCGCCGCCCGCCGGCAGGCGGCAGGCGCCGTGTCGTCAGACGGGGTTGCGCAGGGACCGGACCGTGCGCGCCAGTGTCGGCTCCGCGCCCGCGGTGTCCAGGGCGGAGCCGAGCACCTCGGCGTACGTCGAGCGCGCGGCGGCGTACTGCTGCCGCCCCTCCTCGGTGATGACGGCGTACACCCCGCGCTTGTCGTCGGGGCACAGGTCCTTGTACGCGTAGCCCGCCGCGTCCAGCCGGCCCACCAGGCGGGTCACCGAGCTCTGGCCCAGCCCGACCCGGTCCGCGAGCTCCTGCATCCGCAGCTCCCCGTCGGAGGCCTGGGACAGGTCCTCCAGCGCCCGGTACTCCGAGAGGCCCATCCCGTGCCGGCGCTGGAGGGCCTGCCCCAGATGGCGCTCGACGCGGGCGTGCAGCGTGAGTACCCGGTCCCACATCGCCTGGTCGGACGAGGCGGTCGGGGCGCTCGAAGGTGTCGTCATGGCGGACTGTCCCCTCATCTGGCGTATCTGACGGTGCATTGACAGGAAGTTACTTGCTCAAGCAAGCTTATCGCGTCACCGATCACCCGACCAGGGGTGAATGCGGCGGCATATTCCATGCACGTACAAGCAACTATCTGGAGGTTCTGTGTCCGCCACCCCGACGAGCCGTGCCGCGAGCCCCTCCGCTCCCGCCTCGACCTCCAAAGGCTGGGCCTGGCTGCTGTTCTCGTCCCTCTTCGAGATCACCTTCGCCCTGAGCACCGAGGCCACCGACGGGTTCACCCGGCCGGGACCCTCGCTCTTGACGGCAGCCGCCGCGGCCGCCGGCATCTACACGCTCTCGCAGGCCCTCAAGACCATCGACGTCGGCGTCGGCTACACCGTCTGGTCCGGCATCGGCGCCGTCGGCACCGTAGTCCTCGGCACCGTCGTCTACGGCGAGTCGCTGACCGTGTGGAAGGTCCTCGCCTTCCTCCTCATCATCGGCGGCGCCCTCGGCCTGCGGATCTCGGACACCCTCGCGGCCAGGAAGGACGCCGCCGCGGCCGACGCCCCTGTCGCCCGCTCCGCAGCCTGATCCCCGCAGCCTGACCCCCGCGCCCCACCGCGCCGCACATCCCTCTCCCTCAGAAGGACACCTGCCATGACCTGGGTCTACCTCGGTATCGCCATCCTCTTCGAGATCGCCTTCGCCCTCGGCACCAACGCCACCAAGGGCTTCACCCGCCTCTGGCCGTCCGTGCTCACCCTGGGCGCCGCCGCCGGCGGCATCTACACCCTCTCGCTGGCCCTGCGGGACCTGGACGTCAGCGTCGGTTACACCATCTGGACCGGCCTCGGCGGTGTCGGCACCGTCGTGCTCGGCACGGTCATCTTCAAGGAGAAGATCACCACCGCCCGCCTGCTCTCCTTCGCCTCGATCATCGGCGGCGCGCTCCTGCTGCGCCTGACCTCGGTCTGACCGGGGTCGTAGCCGTGCTCACGGGTAGGCGAGCACCACGTTCACGGCGGCGACCTCCAGGAGCAACTGCACACCCAGGGCGACCCGCTGGACCGTCAGCCGGGGTGCGGCCAACGCCACCACGAAGGTGAGCAGCACGCCGCCGACCAGCGACAGGAAGAGCGCGCCGGGGAAGGGCTCGCAGCCTCCGTACATCAGGCACTTGCTCGCCTCCGACGTGGTCAGCAACGCCAGCTTCGCAAGGAACAGGACGGGCAGGAACAGCGCGAAGGCGATCCCGGACCACCGCCGGGTCCGCTTCGAGGCGGCGTCCTGCGGTGTGGCGGGGGCGGGGGGCTGCTGGTACCAGGTCATGGCGCCATCCTGTCCCGCCCGGGGAGGACGGGGATCCGTGCGACTACTCAGTTCCGGGGCCCGCCGTACTCACCGGCCGTGCGGGACCGGGGCGCACACGGGCGCGGCGTGCCGGGGCGGTCCGGGTGCCAGGCCCTCAGAACAACGGGAGTTGGCCCGGCAGGTCCGGCAGGACGAAGCCGTCCAGCGTCGGCGCGGACGCGCCGAGCACCACCCGGGCCCGGGACCCGGGGCAGGACACCATGCCGCCGCGGTCCCGCCCGGCGGGCGGATCGTGCCGGGCGATCCGGCCGGCGGTCACGGCGCAGTCGCGCCCGCATGCGGGACAGGCTCGTCGGGGGGAATGCGCCATGCCCCCAGTGTGCCGCCCCGCACCGACAACGCCCCCGCCGGGGAGACCGCCCGCTAGGCCCCGGCTTCCGCGCCCGCCCGGGCCCCGGCCTCCGTCTCGGCCCCGGCCCGGTCCCCGGTCCCGTTGCCGGCCCGGTCCGCGCGGGAGGCCAGCCACGCCGCGTGGGCCCGGCCGACCCGCTCCCACAGCGACTCCCGGTCCTCCGGCGTCAGGTCGTCGAGCGCCCGCTCGAACAGCCCGCCCACCACCGACCAGAACTCCCCGGGGGTGTCCAGGATCCTTTCGCTGGTCCCCTTCGCCGGGTCGATCCGGCTGAGCACCCGGCCCCGCAGCGTGTCGATCCCGTGCGCGTCGCGCCGCAGCATCGCGAAGGTCCGTACGAAGCCGGAGTCCTCGGAGGTGGACAGCCGCTCGTGCGTTGCCTCGAAGTCGGTCGTCGCGACCGGCGCCGCCAGGAAGTTGACCACCGGGCACGGCCCCGCGTCGTTGAGGTACCGCCAGCCGGGCTCGTCGCCCTCCAGCGGGGCCAGCCCGTACGTGAACGCCCCCTGCCGGTGCGTCCCGACCCGCAGCGGCAGCGGCTCGTACGGCCCGTCGCCCAGCCCGGCGTCGACGAAGTACTCCTCGCCGTCCACCCGCACGGTCAGCGCCAGGTGGTCCCCGCTGACGTCCTGCCGGTCACGGTCCGCAGGGCCGAGGACGCCCGCCCGGTGCCGGGTCACGTCGTAGCCGAGGGACTCCAGCAGCAGGGCGAACGCGCCGTTGAGGTGGAAGCAGTACCCGCCGCGCCCGTCGGCGAAGCGGCGCACCGACAGCGAGGGGTCGATGCCGGGCGGCCGGCCGAGCTGGATCTCGACGTTCTCGTACGGAATGCGCTCCAGGTGGGCGCGCTGGAGCGCGAAGAGCGCCTCGGTGGTGGGCCGCGGCGGCTCCGCGAAGCCGAGCCGCCGCAGGTATCCGTCGTAACCGTCGCATATGCCTAGGGTGGTCATTCCCGCACCCTAGGCGCTGACGGCCCCCGTTTTCCCGCGAGTTGTCCGTCCGCGACTACTTGTCGATGTCGCCGACGACGAAGAACAGCGAGCCCAGGATCGCCACCATGTCCGCGACGAGCGTGCCCGGCAGCAGCACCGACAGGGCCTGGATGTTGTTGTAGGAGGCCGAGCGCAGCTTCAGCCGGTACGGGGTCTTCTCGCCCTTGGAGACCAGGTAGTAGCCGTTGATGCCGAGCGGGTTCTCGGTCCAGGCGTACGTCGCCCCCTCGGGTGCCTTCAGGACCTTCGGCAGGCGCTGGTTGATCGGGCCGGGCGGCAGCTGCGCCATCCGGTCCAGGCAGGCGTCGGCCAGGTCGAGGGAGTTGTGCGTCTGGTCCAGCAGGCACTCGAAGCGGGCCAGGCAGTCGCCCTCGGGCCGGGTGACCACCTCCAGGACGTCCTGCAGCTCGCCGTAGGCCAGGTACGGCTCGTCGCGGCGCAGGTCGAAGTCGACGCCGGAGGCGCGGGCGATCGGGCCGGAGACCCCGTACGCGTGCACCGCCTCGGCGGACAGGATCCCGACGCCGCGGGTGCGGCCGCGGAAGATCTCGTTGCCGTGGACCAGCTTGTCGTACACGTCCATCCGGCTGCGGACGTCGGCGATCGCGGCGCGGGCCCGGCCGAGCCAGCCCGCCGGCAGGTCCTCCTTGAGGCCGCCGACGCGGTTGAACATGTAGTGCATGCGGCCGCCGGAGATCTCCTCCATGACGGCCTGGAGCTCCTCGCGCTCACGGAACGCGTGGAAGATCGGGGTGATTCCGCCCAGTTCGAGGGGGTACGACCCGAGGAACATCAGGTGGTTCAGCACCCGGTTGAGCTCGGCGAGCAGGGTCCGCATCCACACGGCCCGCTCGGGGACCTCCATGCCGAGCATCCGCTCGACCGCCATGACCACGCCGAGCTCGTTGGAGAACGCCGACAGCCAGTCGTGGCGGTTGGCGAGCATGACGATCTGCCGGTAGTCGCGGGCCTCGAAGAGCTTCTCGGCGCCGCGGTGCATGTAGCCGACCACGGGATCGGCGCTCACGATGCGCTCGCCGTCCAGGACGAGGCGCAGGCGCAGCACGCCGTGCGTGGAAGGGTGCTGCGGTCCGATGTTGAGCACCATGTCGGTGCTCTCCGCCGCTCCGCCGATGCCGACCGTGGTCTCCGTCATGGCCGCATTCTCTCAGCCCGGCGCCGGATCTCCTCCTCTGGTCCCACGGGGCGGATCCCGGGGGCGCCCTAGGGTGGGGGACATGAACAAGGGGACGGGGACGGACGGGGCGGGACCCGACTGGGTGGGTCTTCAGGGCGGGCTGCTCACGGTGCGGAGGCTGCTGCTGGCGGTGTGGATGCTGGCCCTCGCGGGCGCGACCGCCCTGGCGCTGTGGCTGTTGGCCGGCCCGGTGTGGGCGGCGGCCGGGGCGTTCTGGCTCGCGGTCCTGGCCTGGGGGTGGGGGCTGCTCGAACGGAACTGGCGGTCCTGGCGCTACGCCGAGCGCGCCGATGACCTGCTGATCAGCCGGGGCGTGCTCTGGCAGGGGCAGACCGTGGTCCCGTACGGGCGGATGCAGCTGGTCGAGGTGACCTCGGGGCCGTTGGAACGCCGCTTCGGGCTGGCCTCCGTCCAGCTGCACACGGCGGCCGCGGCGACCGACGCGAAGATCCCCGGCCTGCTGCCGGCCGAGGCCGAGCGGCTGCGGGACCGGCTCGCGGAGCTGGGCGAAGCACGGTCGGCGGGCCTGTGACCGCCGGGTCCGCGGAGGAGACCGGGCCCGTCGGCTCCCACCCCGTCGCCGTGCCCGCTGCCGTTCCCACCGCCGTGCCCGCGGTGCCCGGACCGGCCGCCGAGCGGCGACTGCACGTGCTCACCCCGCTGCGCCGCGCCTGGGTGCCGATCGCCGCCACCGCCGGCGTAGTGGCTCAGCAGGGAGAGCGGCTGGCCGAGTGGATCGAGGACCTCACCCCCGCCGTGCGGGCCGTGGTGATCGCCGTCCTCGTCGTCGTCTTCGGCATCTACGGCTTCCTGAGCTGGTGGTTCACCCACTACTCGGTCACCGACACCGAGCTGCGCATCCGCAGCGGCCTGGTCTTCCGGCGCACCGCCCACATCCGGCTGGACCGGATCCAGGCCGTGGACGTCACGCGTCCACTGCTGGCCCGGATCGCCGGGGTCGCCAAGCTCCGGCTCGACGTCATCGGCACCGAGGACAAGGACGAGCTGGCCTTCCTCAGCGAGCACGAGGCCGTGGCGCTGCGGGCCGAGCTGCTCGCGCGGGCGGCCGGCTTCGCCCCCGAGGAGGCTGCGGCGGTGGGCGAGGCCCCGCAGCAGGAGCTGCTGCGGGTGCGGCCCCAGGACCTCGCGGTGGCGCTCGCCCTCACCCTCGGCACCTGGGCGGCGGTACCCCCAGCGGTGGTCGCGCCACTGGCCGTCTGGTGGTTCAGCGGCAGCGTCTGGGCCACGCTCGGCACACTGGTGCCGATCCTGGGCGGCATCTGGGCGGGCTCGGTCGGCCGCTTCCTGGAGGAGTACGACTGGCGGGTCGCCGAGTCCCCGGACGGGCTGCGGATCGACCGCGGACTGCTGGACCGGGCCCACGAGACCGTGCCGCCGGGGCGGGTGCAGTCCCTGCGGATCGTCGAGCCGCTGCTGTGGCGGCGGCGGGGCCTGGTCCGGGTGGAGCTGTCCGTGGCCGGCTCGAAGAACGGCGTCCTCGTCCCGGTGGCCTCGCGGGCCACCGCCCGGGCGGTGATCGCCCGGGTCCTGCCCGGTGTGGACCCGGACGCCCTCGACTTCCGCCCCTCCCCGGGGGCCCGGGCGCGCTGGGTGGTCCCGGTGTGGTGGAAGGGGTACGCGCTGGCCGTCTCCGGAGAGGTGTTCGCGGCCCGGCGCGGGCGGCTGTGCCGCCGTACGGAGCTGGTCCCGCACGCGAAGGTGCAGAGCGTCCGGCTGATCCAGGGCCCGTGGGAGCGGGCCCGCGGTGTGGCCGACGTCTGCGTGGACACCGGTGCGAACACCACGGTCACGGCCCGGGTGCGGGCCGCGGACGAGGCCGCGGCCCTGCTGGAAGCGCAGGCGGACCGTTCGCGCACCTCCCGCGCGGACGCCCGCCCGGACCGCTGGATGACCTGACCTGACCTGCCCCGACCTGACCTGACCCGGGCGGGGGAGGAGACGGCCGGGCGGAGGCGGGCCCTACGCGGGCCCGGCCCCGCCCCCCGCCCGGACCAGGCCGGACTCGTACGCGAGGACGACGACCTGCACCCGGTCGCGGAGGTTCAGCTTGGTCAGGATGCGGCCCACGTGCGTCTTGACCGTGGCCTCCGACAGCACCAGCCGGCCCGCGATCTCACCGTTCGACAGGCCCTGGGCCACCAGCAGCATGACCTCCCGCTCGCGCTCGGTCAGCCGCTCGATCTCCTTGTTCTGCGGCTCCTTGGTCCCGGTCGGCAGCATCGGCGCGAACCGGTCCAGCAGGCGCCGGGTCGTCGAGGGGGCCACGACGGCGTCCCCGCTGTGCACCGAGCGGATCGCGGCCAGCAGCTCCGCCGGCGGGACGTCCTTGAGCATGAAGCCGCTCGCGCCCGCCTTCAGCCCGGAGAAGGCGTACTCGTCCAGGTCGAAGGTGGTCAGGATGATCACCTTGGGGTGCTCGGGCCGCTCGCAGATCCGCCGCGTGGCCTCGACCCCGTCCAGCCGGGGCATCCGGACGTCCATCAGCACCACGTCCACCTTCGTGGACCGCAGCACATCCAGCGCCTCCAGGCCGTCTCCGGCCTCGGCGACCACCTCCATGTCCGGCTGGGCGGCGAGCACCATGCGGAAGCCCGTCCGCAGCAGCACCTGGTCGTCGACGAGCATGACTCTTACGGAATTCGCCGGCGTGGGCGCATCAGAGGCGGTCATGTGGCGAGCATACGCAGCGGCCCGGTCCGCGGGAGCAGTGGCGGCACGTCAGCCCTTCTTCAACGGCAGCAGCGCGCTGATGCGGAAGCCGCCGCCGGGCCGCGGGCCCGCGTCCAGGGTGCCGCCGACCATGCCGACCCGCTCGCGCATGCCGATCATCCCGTGCCCGGCGCCGTCGGCGCCGCCGTCCGCGTACAGCTCGTGGGCCGCGCCGCGGCCGTCGTCCTCGACGAGCAGGCCGAGCCCGTCGTCGAAGTAGACCAGTCGGACGCTCGCCTTCGCGTCCGGGCCGCCGTGCTTGCGCGTGTTCGTCAGCGCCTCCTGCACGATCCGGTACGCGGTCAGTTCGACGCCGCTGGGCAGCTTGCGCGGGGCGCCCTCCACCTCGAAGTCGACGTCGAGGCCGGCCGCCCGCACCTGCTCGACCAGAACCTCGATCTGCTCGACGTCCGGCTGCGGGACGTAGTCCTCGGACTCCTGCGGCTCCCCGGTGCGCAGCACGCCCAGCAGGCGGCGCATCTCCGCCAGGGCCTGCCGTCCGGTGCCGGAGATGGTCTGCAGGGCTTCCTTGGCCTGCTCCGGGGCCACGTCCATGACGTACGCCGCCCCGTCCGCCTGCACCACCATCACCGACACGTTGTGCGCGACGACGTCGTGCAGCTCGCGGGCGATCCGGGCGCGCTCGGCGGCGACGGCCACCTTGGCCTGGGCCTCGCGCTCCTTCTCCAGCCGCTGGTTCCGCTCGACGAGCTGGGCGTAGTAGGCCCTGCGCGTGCGCAGGGAGTCGCCGAGCACCCAGGCGAGGGCGAACGGGACCATGGCGAACAGCGTGAACAGGACGTCGTCGGTGTTGTCGCCCTTGTCGACGGCGAAGCGCAGCGCGTACAGCGGGGAGGCGGCCAGTCCGATGCCGAGCGCGGTGCGCGACAGGATGCGCGGCAGCTCGGCGGAGGCGGCGACGGTGTAGAGGATGACCAGCATGGCGAAGTCCGCGGTGTGGGACTCGACGCCGGCCAGTAGCTGGTAGGCGGCGGTGCCGACGGCCAGCCAGAACATCTGCAGCGTCCACCTGCGGCGCAGGGCGACGACCACGCCCATCGCGATCACCGAGGGGACGGCGAGCAGCTTCGAGGCGGCGTCGTGCGCGCCGCTCCCGGCGACCTCCAGCAGGGCGATCCCGGACAGGAGGACAGCCCAGAAGGTGTCGACGCCCGTCGGGTGTCTGCGGAGGAAGTCGTAGAGGCGCTGCACGTAACCCAGCGTAGGCAAAGAAGATAGGTGCTGGAGTCAACCACAGGTGCGATCCGTGATCCGGGGGCGTACTCCGCAAGGTGGAGGACGAGCTTAACGTGTGGGGGATGAGCATTCAGGGCGAACCCAGGGGTCCGGTCGGCTGGCGGACGGCGATGGAGGCCGCGCTGTACGGGCCCGGCGGCTTCTACGTCCGCCCCGGGGGCCCGGGTCCCGCCGGCCACTTCCGCACCTCCGTGCACGCCTCGCCGCTGTACGCGGGCGCCGTGGCCCGGCTGCTGTGCCGGGTGGACGGGCAGCTCGGCCACCCGGAGGGGCTCGACCTGGTCGACGTCGGGGCCGGGCGCGGGGAGCTGCTGGCCGGGGTGCTCGCCGCGCTGCCGGAAGCGGTGGCGGCGCGCGTGCGCCCGTACGCGGTGGAGAAGGCGGAGCGGCCGCTCGGCCTGGACCCGAGGATCCGGTGGGCGGCCGAGCCGCCGCCGGGGGTCACGGGCCTGCTGTTCGCCAACGAGTGGCTGGACAACGTACCCCTGGACGTCGCACAGGACGGGTACTACGTGCTCGTCGCCCCCGACGGTACGGAGAGCCGGGGCCCGGCGGTCGACGCCGCCGACCGGGCCTGGCTGGAGCGGTGGTGGCCGGGGCCCGGCCGGGCCGAGATCGGGCGGGCGCGGGACGAGGCCTGGGCCGCGGCCGTCGCCACGCTGGAGCGGGGGCTGGCGGTGGCCGTGGACTACGCCCACACCCGCGGCGGCCGGCCGGCGTTCGGGACCCTGACCGGCTTCCGGGAGGGCCGGGAGGTGGCCCCGGTCCCGGACGGCAGCTGCGACGTCACCGCCCACGTGGCCCTGGACTCCTGCGCGGGACCGGGCGCGGTACTGCTGACCCAGCGGGAGGCGCTGGCCGCGCTCGGCGTCTCGGGCACCCGGCCGCCGCTCGCCCTGGCCTCGTCGGACCCGGTGGGCTACGTCCGCGCCCTGGCCGAGGCGGGGGAGGCGGCCGAGCTCACCGCCCGCGGCGGGCTGGGCGACTTCGGCTGGCTGGTGCAGCCGGTCGGCGTGACCGCCTGGCCGGACTGAACCGCCGCGGCCGGGCCGGCGCCCCGGCCCTGCACACGCCGCACACGCCGGAGGGGCCGGCAGGGCCCGACCCCTCCGTTCACCCGCGGGTTACTGCTACTCCGTCACCTCGTGGCCGTGGCCGTCGTGCAGGCCGCCGCCGCTGCCCGCGCCGCCACCGGTCGGCTGCGAGACCACCGGCTTCGACAGCGGCGCCAGGTCGTGGGCGTAGTGGCCCACCGCATCCGCGATGACGTCCACGTTGATGTCCAGGGCCTTCTGGTCGATGTTCTTCAGGTCATCGCCCTCGGCGTGGTAGTTCGGGTCGTAGGCCACGCCGGCCTGACCGCCGAACTTCGCCGCCTGCGCCTCGGTCTTGATGCCCTCGGCGCCGGTGAAGGTGCCGCCCGACGGAATGCCGACCTCGATGAACGGGCCGTAGTCCGAGCGGCCGGTGAAGTCCGTGCCCTCGTGCGGGATGCCCTTCGAGTCGAGGAAGTCCGTTATCCCCCGCTCCAGCTGGGCGGAGCCCTCCGGGCCCGGTCCGGCGCCGACGCCGTCGGAGTCGTCGCCGTCGTAGACGAAGTAGGCCGGGTTCGGCGAGCCGATCATGTCGAAGTTCAGGTACAGCTTGATCTGCTTCTTCTGCGCCTCGGTCAGGCCGCCGACGTACGCCTCGGATCCGAGCAGTCCGAACTCCTCGGCCGACCACCAGGCGAACTTCACCTTGTTCTTGATCTTCTTCTGGTCGTGCGCGAGGCGCTGCGCGACCTGGAGGATGCCGGCCGAGCCCGAGCCGTTGTCGTTGATGCCCGGCCCGGCGGAGACCGAGTCGAGGTGCGCGCCGAGGAACACGGTGTTGTTCTCGTCGCCGCCCTTCGTCTCGGCGATGACGTTGAACGTCTTGCGCTGCTCCCGCAGTTCGCGGATGTCCAGGGTGACCTCGACCGGGCCGGCCGCGGCCTCGGCGGCGAGCCGCTGGCCCTCGGCCTGGGTGATGCCGCCGGTCGGGATCTTGCCCGCGTTCGGGTCCCCGAGGGTGCCGTTGAGGGCGCCGTCGGTGTTGTTGTAGATGACCGCGCCGACGGCTCCGGCCGCGGCGGCGTTGGCCTGCTTGACGGCGAAGGTGCAGCCGCCGCGCTTGACGAGGGCGATCTTGCCGGTGAAGGCGCCCGCGGCGAAGTCGCCGGGCTCGCAGCCGTTGGTGCCGTCGGCGTCGACGGGCGCCGCAGCGACCTGCGCGGTGATCCCCGCTTCGGGGCCGCTCGCGGTGTACGTCATCAGCTCGATCGGCACGTCGCGGCCGTTCGCCCCGTTGACCTTCAGGGTCTCCGCGACGGTCTCGACGTACGTGAACTCGAACTCGTTGCGCGAGACCTCGTACCCGGCGGCCTTCAGCACCGCTTCGACGTACTGGGCGGACTGCACGTGGCCCTTGGAACCGGCCACGCGGTTGCCGTTGTTGTAGTCGGCGATGGACTGGAAGACCTTCAGATGGTTGTAGGCGCCTTTGCCGGTCGAGTCCTTGACCAGCTTCCTGGCCAGTGCGTCCGCCCGGGCTGCGTCGCTCTGCGGGCTGGTGGCGCCGGCCGGGCCGGCCAGGAGCAGCGGCGAGACGAGGGTGGCGGCGGCCAGGGCGGCGGTCGCTGCGGCTATGCGGCGTGAGGGCATGAAGGTCCTTCCACGACAGGTGCGAGCAGACAGACGGACGACGATGCGCGGTACGTGGGGGGAGTGGTGGACGCACGTTATAGACGGGCAGGCGGATCTGGCCAGAGTTTTCGCTGATTCCGGTTTGTGAATTCCGTATATCGGTGCATCTGCGCAGTAAGGAACCGGCCACCGTTAGCGCAGGATGCCCTCGATGAAGTCGGGACCGATCCGGGCAACGACCCCTAGATCCAACTGGTGCTGGGCATAACGGCCCTGACGTCGCGTATGGAGCAGTCCGGCCTTCTTCAGTACGGACAGGTGCCGTGACACCTCCGGCGGGGTGATGCCGTGCACGGTCGCCAGCTCGCTCGTCGTGTACGGCGCGCGGCCCAGGCTCCGGCACAGCAGCATCCGCATCGGGTGGGCCAGGGCCTCCATCCGACGCTGGAGCAGCTCCACCGAACCGGGTGACGGCAGTTCGGGGTTGCGCACCGGGTAGTGGACCACCGGCCGCCAGCCGGGGGCGTGCAGCACGAGCAGGTGCGGCCAGCCGAAGTGTGTCGGGACGAAGACCAGGCCGGGGCCTATCTCCGGATCGGTCGCGGTCGCGGTGCCGTGGACCATCTTGTCGGCGGTGATGGTGGTGCGGGCCTCGTCGACGCTCAGGGCGGCCGAGACCTCCTTCAGGACGGCGGACAGCCCCTTGCGGCGCAGCACCTCCGTCTTGTGCCGGGCGTCCGCGGCCTGCTCGGGCTCTATCCGCCGCCAGGTCTCGGCGAAGAAGGCCTCGTCGCAGTCCTCCAGGAGCCGGCGCATCCACACCCGTACGCCGGCGGTGTCGTCCAGCAGCCGCAGCGAGAACTCCAGCCGGCCGGGTCCACGGGCGGCGGCCGTCTCCAGCACCTTGGCCCGGGCACCGGCGTCGGTCAGCGGGGAGGGCCCGCCGCCCTCGTTGTACTGCGCCAGCCAGCAGTGCTCCAGGGCGGCCATCACGAACCGCTCGTCGTCCAACTCGTCGAGTACGTCGAGTTCCTCGGTCAGGGTCGCGGCGGGCCGCCCGGTGCCGCCGGGGACGCCGGCGAAGGCCATGAAGATGTCCGAGAAGGAGCTGCGCCACATGAAGTCGCCCTCCAGCAGCCGGTCCGCGAGGCAGGGGTCGAGCCCGGCGGCGGTGGCGGCGGTCCAGGAGGCGAGGCCGGGGTGGTGCGCGGGCTGGGAGAGCGCGTGCAGGGTCATGCAGAGCTCGGCGAGCGGCGAGGGGGCGAAGGCGATGTGCTCGTCGGAGAGCCCGGCGATGTCGATGGTGACGCTCATCGGCCCATTCTGGCCGCCGCCGCCCCCGATCCGGGACTGCCGCGGCCACCGGCGCGGCGTGGCCCCCACCCCTGTCCCCCTGAGGGCGGCCCACGGGCCTGCGCCGCTGGTCAGCGCGTCGATTGACCAGCAGCGTCAATCGACGAGCGGGCTGCCGCCGGAGGGTTCAGGGTGGAGGTATGACAGCGATCGAGCAGTACCTCATCGACACCTTCCGGGCCTGCCAGCAGGGTGCGCCGATGCCCCCGCCGCCGGGCCGCGACGACGTCGCGGTGGTGCGGGCGGCCCGGAACTACCAGCAGTTCCGGGCCGTACTGGACGGCCGGGCGGCACACCACCCGTGGCGGGCCGCCGTCCGCCGCCTCCTGAGCCGCCCCAGGCCGTGCTGACCGGCCAGCCGGCCGCTACCCCGGGCGGCGGCCCACCGGCCCGGGACGAGGGCCCGGGCCCACCGGCTCAGGAGAAGTTCGGCGCGTTGCGCTCGTAGACCAGGCGCAGCCCGATCAGCGTCAGCCACGGCTCGTGGTCGTCGATCACCGAGGACTCGCCGAGCACCATCGGCGCCAGCCCGCCCGTGGCGATGACCCGGACGTCGTCCGGATCGCCGTGCGGGCCCGCCAGTTCCCGGGCCATGCGGGCGACGACCCCGTCGACCTGGCCCGCGAAGCCGTACACCACGCCCGACTGCATCGCCTCGACCGTGGACTTGCCGATCACGTGCCGCGGCCGGGCCAGCTCGATCTTGCGGAGCTGGGCGCCGCGTACGCCCAGGGCCTCCATCGAGATCTCTATGCCAGGGGCGATCACCCCGCCCACGTACTCGCCCTTCGCGGACACCGCGTCGAAGGTGGTCGCCGTGCCGAAGTCGACCACGATCGCCGGGCCACCGTAGAGGTCGACGGCCGCGACCGCGTTGATGATGCGGTCCGCTCCCACCTCCTTGGGGTTGTCCATGAGGATCGGCACGCCCGTCTTGATGCCCGGCTCGACGAGCACCGCGGGGACGTCGCCGTAGTAGCGGCGCGTCACCTCGCGGAGCTCGTGCAGCACCGACGGGACCGTCGAGCAGATCGCGATGCCGTGGATGCCGTCGCCCAGCTCGCTGCCGAGCATCGGGTGCATGCCCATCAGGCCCTGCATCAGGACGGCCATCTCGTCGGCCGTGCGGCGCGGGTCGGTGGAGATGCGCCAGTGCTCGACGATCTCGTCACCGTCGAACAGGCCGAGCACGGTGTGGGTGTTGCCGACGTCGATGGTGAGCAGCACCGGTTACACCGCCTCGCGCAGGTCGAGGCCGATGTCCAGGATGGGCGAGGAGTGCGTCAGCGCGCCGACGGCCAGGAAGTCCACACCGGTCTCGGCGTACGCGCGCGCGTTCTCCAGGGTCAGCCGGCCGGAGGACTCCAGGATCGCCCGGCCCTTGTTGTGCTCCTTGTTCAGGATCACGGCCTCCTCGGTCTCCATCGGCGTGAAGTTGTCGAGGAGGATCAGGTCGGCCCCGGCGTCCATGACCTCGCGCGCCTGGTGCAGGGTGTCCACCTCCACCTCGATCGGCACCTCCGGGAACGCCTCGCGCACGGCCCGGAACGCCTCCGCGACCCCGCCGGCCGCGACCACGTGGTTGTCCTTGACCAGCGCCGCGTCCGACAGGGACATGCGGTGGTTCACGCCGCCGCCGCAGCGCACCGCGTACTTCTCCAGCGAGCGCAGGCCGGGCGTGGTCTTGCGGGTGTCGCGGACCTTGGCGCCGGTGCCCTCCAGCACGTCCGCCCAGCGGCGGGTGGCCGTCGCGATGCCCGACAGCCGGCACAGGATGTTCAGTGCGCTGCGCTCGGCGGTCAGCAGGTCACGGGTACGGGCCCGCACCGACAGCAACACGTCGCCCTTCTTCACGCCGTCGCCGTCCTCGGCGTGCCGCTCGACTTCGAAGGCCTCGCTGCACGCGACGGAGAACACCGCCTCGACGACGCGCAGCCCGGCCACGACGCCGTCCTCGCGGGCGACGAAATCGGCGACGGCCTCGGCGTCCTCGGACACGGTCGCGACGGTGGTGACGTCCACGCCGCCGTCGAGGTCCTCGGCGAGCGCCATGTGGGCGATGTCCTCGACCTCGACGGGGTCGAGGCCCGCCTCGGCCAGCAGCGCGGCGAGCGCCGGGTCCAGGCCGCTCTCCTCGCCGTCGCCGCAGCCGCAGTCGTCGCCGCAGCCGCCTTCGTTCTGCTCGATCAGGGGGAGTTCGGGGGTGCTCACGATGCCTGCTCCTGGCTCAGGGGGTGCTGTACGGACGGGAGGTCCGCAGAGTCGGTGGGGATGACGACCAGGGCCCGCTTCTCGGTGCGGGACAGCCTGACGACGAGGTGGCGGCGCCAGGCGGCGTCGTCGCGCTCGGGGAAGTCCTCCCGCCAGTGGCAGCCCCGGGTCTCCTCGCGCCGCAGGGCGGCGGCGACCAGGACCCGGGCCACGCACAGCAGGTTCGTGGCCTCCCACGTGTCGGTGCCCGGCACGGCGGTCTTGCCGTTCGTCTCCAGGGCGGTGAGCGCGGTGGCGTACAGGTCCTCCAGGGCGGCGGCCGCCGCCCGCAGGGACCCGGCCGAGCGCAGCACGCCCGCGCCCTCCGTCATGATGCGCTGGACCTCGTAGCGGGCCTCGGCGGGCTGCAGCGGGCCCGTCGAGGGGACCGGTATGCCCGGACCGCTGCCCGACGGGGCGTTCGCGACGATGTCCTCGGCGATGCGCTCGGCGAAGACCAGCCCTTCCAGCAGGGAGTTGGAGGCCAGCCGGTTCGCGCCGTGCACACCGGTGCAGGCGACCTCGCCGCACGCGTACAGGCCGGGCACGGTGGTGCGGCCGTACCGGTCGGTGCGGACACCACCGGAGGCGTAGTGCGCCGCGGGCGCCACCGGGACGGGCTCGGTCACCGGGTCGATGCCGTGGGCCCGGCAGGCGGCCAGGATGGTCGGGAAGCGGTGCTCCCACATCTCGGCGCCGAAGTGCCGGGCGTCGAGGTACATGTGCTGCGCACCCTGCTCCTGCATGCGGCGCATGATGCCCTTGGCCACGATGTCGCGCGGGGCCAGCTCGGCCAGCTCGTGCGCGCCGACCATGAAGCGGACGCCGTCCGCGTCGACCAGGTGCGCGCCCTCGCCGCGGACCGCTTCCGAGACCAGCGGCTGCTGGCCCTCGGCGTCCGGGCCCAGGTACAGCACGGTGGGGTGGAACTGCACGAACTCCAGGTCGGAGACCTCGGCCCCGGCGCGCAGCGCGAGCGCCACGCCGTCGCCGGTGGACACCGACGGATTGGTGGTGGCGGAGAACACCTGGCCCATGCCGCCGGTCGCGAGGATCACGGCGGGCGCGTGGACGGCGCCGACGCCGTCGTGCTGGCCCTCGCCCATGACGTGCAGGGTGACGCCGGCCGTGCGGCCCTCGGCGTCCTGCAGCAGGTCCAGGACCAGCGCGTTCTCGACGGTCTCGATGCCGGCCGCGTGCACGGCCTCGACCAGCGCGCGGGAGATCTCGGCGCCGGTGGCGTCGCCGCCCGCGTGCGCGATCCGCCGCCGGTGGTGGCCGCCCTCGCGGGTGAGCTCGATCTCCCCGGTCTCGGCGGAGGTGTCGAACACGGCACCGGAGGCGATCAGTCGGCGCACCGCGTCGGGCCCCTCGGTGACCAGGAGCCGGACGGCGTCCTCGTCGCACAGGCCGGCGCCCGCGACCAGGGTGTCGTCCAGGTGCTGTCCCGGGGTGTCGCCCTCGCCGAGCGCGGCGGCGATCCCGCCCTGGGCCCAACGGGTGGAGCCGTCGTCGAGCCGGGCCTTGGTGACCACGACGGTACGGCGGCCCGCGGCGGCGCAGCGCAGTGCGGCCGTCAGACCCGCCACGCCCGAGCCGACGACCACGACGTCGGCCTCGACGGCCCAGCCGGGGGCGGGCGCGTGCAGCCGTATGCCGGTACCGGCGGGTCCTGTGCCTGGGGTGCTCACGAGTGTGCTCCGAACTCCAATGGGATGTTGTCGATCAGCCGGGTCGTGCCGACCTTCGCGGCGACGGCCAGCACGGCACGCCCGGTGAAGTCGGAGCCGACGTCGGTGAAGTCCTGCGGGTCCACCAGGGCCAGGTAGTCCAGGACCAGCGGCGGCTCGTGCCGGCCCGCCTCCTCCAGGACGTGCCGGGCGGCGGCCCGTACGGCGTCCGGCAGACCGGTGCCGGGGGCCGCCGCCGCGGACGACACGGCGTGCGCGTCGGCCGAGGCCCGGATCTCGCCCAGCCGGGCCAGGGCGGTGGCCCGCTCGTCGCTGGCGGGGGCCGCCTCGGCGCGGGCGCGCAGCGCGGCCTGCGCGGCGAGCCGGTCGCGGCCCGCGAACAGGGCGCGGGACAGGGCCAGGGCGGTGCGCCGCTCGGGGACGGACAGGTAGCGGTTGCGGGACGACAGCGCGAGCCCGTCCTCCTCACGGACGGTCGGTACGCCGACCACCTCGACGGGGAAGTTCAGGTCGGTCACCATCCGCCGGATCAACGCCAGCTGCTGCGCGTCCTTCTGGCCGAACAGGGCCAGGTCGGGGCGGGTGAGGTGGAGCAGCTTGGCGACGACGGTCAGCATGCCGTCGAAGTGCCCGGGCCGGGTGGCGCCCTCCAGCCGGGTGCCCATCGGGCCGGCGCTGATCCGCACCTGGGGCTCCCCGCCGGGGTAGACCTCGTCGACGGCCGGGGCGAACACGGCGTCGGCGCCCGCCGCGCGGGCCAGCTCCAGGTCGGCGTCGAGGGTGCGCGGGTAGCGGTCGAGGTCCTCGTTCGCCCCGAACTGCAGCGGGTTGACGAAGACCGTGACGACGACCTGGCCTCCGGGCCCGGCCAACTCCCGGGCCGCCCGGACCAGGGTGGCGTGCCCCTCGTGGAGGGCGCCCATCGTCATGACGACCGCCCGCGGCCCGGAGCCGGAGCGCGGGAGCTCCGCGAGCTTCTCCGCGGTGTCGATCAGCAGCAGGTCGTGGCTCACCGGCCGTCGCCCCCTTCGGGTCCCTCGGTGCCGTTCGGGTCCCGCCCGACCGGGCCGGCGTCCGCGCCGGCGCCGTCCGCGAGCACCCCCAGCAGGTCCTCTGCCAGCTCGGGCTTGAGCAGACCGTGCGCCAGGGCCCGGTCCGCCGTCGTACGGGCCATCGCCAGGTACCCGGCGAGCGTCCCCGGGGCGTGCCGACGCAGCTCCGACACGTGTGCGGCGACCGTCCCGGCGTCGCCGCGGGCCACCGGCCCGGTGAGCGCGGCGTCCCCCGAGCGCAGGGCGTTGTCCAGGGCCGCGCCCAGCAGCGGGCCGAGCATCCGGTCGGGGTGCTCCACGCCGGCCTTGGCCAGCAGTTCCATCGCCTGGGCCACCAATGTGACCAGGTGGTTCGCGCCCAGCGCGAGGGCGGCGTGGTAGAGCGGGCGGTTCGCCTCCGCGATCCACTCCGGTTCACCGCCCATCTCGATCACCAGGGCCTCGGCCGCGAGCCGCAGCTCGTCGGGGGCCGTGACGCCGAAGGAGCAGCCGGCGAGCCGCTGCACGTCGACCTCGGTGCCGGTGAACGTCATCGCGGGGTGCAGGGCCAACGGCAGCGCGCCCGCCCTGCGGGCCGGGTCCAGGACGGAGGCCCCGTACCGGCCGGAGGTGTGCACGAGCAGCTGCCCGGGCCGGACCGCGCCGGTGTCGGCGAGCCCCTGCACGAGGCCGGGCAGGGCGTCGTCGGGCACGGTCAGCAGCACCAGGTCGGCCAGCTCCAGCACCTGCGCGGGCGGTACGAGCGGCACGTCGGGCAGCATCCGCTCGGCGCGGCGGCGGGAGGCGTCCGAGACGCCGGAGACGGCGACCGGGCGGTGCCCCGCCTGCTGGAGGGCGCGGGCCAGGGCCGGGCCGACCCGGCCGGCCCCGACGACACCGACGGTCAGCCGGGCAGGTCGGGCGGACGGATCCCGGGGTTCCGTCTGATGGGGTGCGTTCACGCGGGGTGGGCCTTCCGTTCCAGTCCGCGGGGGTACCGGACGATACGCCGCCATGCTAGCCCCTGGGCGCCAGGGGCGATCGGCGATGATCTGGGCCATGAACGATGACATCGAGCGGGTGAACCGGCTGGTCGCGGCGGGGCGGTCGGCCGGGCGCAAACTGTGCGGCGGTGTGCGCGAGACCACGGTCGGCGAGTTGCTCGCGGAGCTGGCCGCGCCCGACCCCGACGAGCCCGCCGACCTCTACGGCGACGGCGTCGTGGCCAGGCTGGAGGAGCGGGTCGCCGAACTCCTCGGCACGCAAGCGGCCGCGTACTTCCCGTCGGGCACGATGGCCCAGCAGGTCGCCCTGCGCTGCTGGGCGGGCCGCACCGGGAACCCGGTGGTCGCCCTGCACCCGATGAGCCACCCCGAGCTGTGGGAGGGCGGGGCGCTGTCCCTGGTGTCGGGCCTGCGCACGGTGCACCCCACGCGGGAGCCCCGCCAGCCCACCGCGGAGGAGGTCGCCGACCTCGCCGAGCCGTTCGGCACGTTGATGGTGGAGCTCCCGCTGCGCGAGGCGGGCTTCCTGCTGCCGTCCTGGGAGGAGCTGGAGGAGCTCGTCGGCGCGGCCCGGGAGCGGGACGCCGTCGTCCACTTCGACGGGGCCCGGCTGTGGGAGGCCACCACCCACTTCGGCCGGCCCCTGCCGGAGATCGCGGCCCTCGCCGACTCGGTGTACGTGTCCTTCTACAAGTCGCTGGGCGGGCTCAGCGGAGCGGCGCTCGCGGGCCCGTCCGCCCTGGTCGCCGAGGCGAAGGTGTGGCGCCACCGGTACGGCGGCCAGATCTTCCGCCAGTTCCCGCAGGCCCTGTCGGCGCTCGCCGGGCTGGAACGGGAGCTGCCGCGGCTGCCGTCGTACGTGGCGCACGCGCGCGTGGTGGCGCAGGGGCTGGGGGAGGGCTTCCGCGCCGCGGGGGTCCCCTGGTTCCGGATCCACCCGGAGGTGCCGCACACCCACCAGTTCCAGGTCTGGCTGCCGTACGGGGCGGACCGGCTCACGGATGCGGGGATCCGGCTCGCGGAGGAGACGGGCACCGTCCTGTTCCGCGGTTGGGAGCCGGCGCCCGTACCCGGCCTGTCGGTGACGGAGGTGACGGTCACGGAGCCCGGCCTGGCCTGGACCGGCCAGGACGCGGCCGTTACCGCCGCCGCCTTCCTCGACCGCCTCTAGCCGCCTCCAGCCGCCCTGTGCGGCTCCCGAGGGGGCCCGTCCACCGCTGCGCCGCAACCCGGCACGCCGGGCGCGACGCACCGAATTCGGCCGAAGTGGCCGACTCGGGGCCCGCCCGGGGTTACCGTCCCACCACGGGCAGCACCAGCCCGTCCATCGGAGGAGAGACACCATGACCGCTGACCCCGAGTGGCAGAAGTCCTCGTACTGCGGAGAGGGAGAGGCCTGCGTCTACGTGCTCGCCACCCCCGGGCACCTCGTCCGCGTGGCCGATCGCGCCGACCCGGCCCACCTCGTCCTGGCCACCACGCAGGCCGCCTGGGCCGACTTCCTGCGCGCCGTGAAGGAACACGGCTGACCGTCGCCGCCCGCCCGCGGCCGGCCCTGCTGTTGCTCCCGCCGCGCCGGAATCACGGCGATCAGGGGATTTTGTCCGATTAGCGCGTATCTTCGGCGCATGCCCACGCCCTACGGATCCCGCGGCGGCATGGCGTTCAGCGCCGCCGAGCTGCGCGTGCTCAGGCGCACCCTCGCCCATGCCCTCCAGTCCTCCACGGCCCCCCTGACGGCGCCCGAAGTGCAGGACTGCCTGCGCCTCGCGCAGTCGGTGGACGAAGCGGTCCAGGAGGCGGGCCGGCTCAGAGCGTTCCTCCTCGCCGACCTCCTGCGCTACCGCAGCGCCCTGCCCGGCAGTCTCACCGGGTACCTGGAGCTGCTCCAGGACGCCCTGGCCGCCGGCTACGAGCCCGCACCGGACGATCTGGCCGCCCTGCGCGCGCTCCGTGCCAACCCGGTCGCAGCGGCCCTCCTGGAGCGCGCCCAGGCCGTCGCCGGGCGCGCCCTGAAGCGCCGAATGCCCGCCGCCCCGCCGCCCCGCACGAGGCTGCTGGCCCTGGCCGGCGGCCGGGACTCCCACGGCGCCGGCGGCCGGGACCCCCTCGGCCGGGAGGCCGCGGACGGGTCCCGCGGCGGTGGCCGGGGCGGCGCCCAGGAGCCGCCCCGTCCCCAGCCGTCACGCCCGTCCCCGGAGCCCCCGCCGCGCCCCGAGCGGCCCGTCCCGACCCCCGGCGAGGTGTTCCCGCCGCGCCGGAAGCCCACCCCGCCCCCGGCGGCCGGCCTGGCGGCCGGCTAGCTAGGCTGGGGTCATGGACTACGTTTCCGCGCTCGTTCCCCCGTTCGTGATGGCCGGCTTCTTCATCGCTCTCGTCGTGACGATCGTGAAGAGCCAGGGCGGCGCCAACAAGGCCAAGGAGGACGCGGCCGTCGACGCCGCGCTCTCCCGCGCCGAAGCCGCGCAGCAGGCGCAGCCCCGCCCGTAACGGGCGGGTGTTCCGGGCGTACGGCCTCCGGGCCGCACGCCCGGTTTTTGTTGCCCGGTGTCGCGTGAATGGCCGGGCAATTCCCCACAATCCGCACTATCGTGCTGGTGTGCCTCGCCCCTTGGGAGAACTCGAAGACGCGGTCATGACGCGGGTGTGGCAGTGGAACCGCCCGGTCACCGTACGTGAAGTCCTGGAAGACCTCCAGCAGGAACGGTCCATCGCGTACACCACGGTGATGACCGTTATGGACAATCTCCATCAGAAGGGCTGGGTCCGCCGGGAAGCCGAAGGCCGCGCCTATCGGTATACGGCGGTTTCCACCCGCGCCGCCTACTCGGCCGCACTGATGAACGAAGCCTGGTCGACGAGCGACAGCCCCGCGGCTGCTCTGGTGGCCTTCTTCGGCATGATGTCCCCCGAACAGCGAGAAGCACTCCGCGACGCCATCCGGATCGTCCAGCACGACGAGGAGTCGGCCGCCGAGCCGGCCTCCGGCCCCGCTCCGCAGCCCGCCCCGGAGGCCCCGGAGCCGGCTTCCGAACCCGCCCCCGAGCCCCCCTCCGGCGTCGAAGGGGACTCCGCCGAGGACCGCCCCGCCCCGGGGCGATAGCGTCCGGTCATGGCCGAGATTTCCGCTGCCCCAGCAAAAACGGTGACCATCCGCCGTGCCCGTACCGGGGATGTCCGCGCACTGCGCCGCCTCCTCGACCAGTACGTGCAGCAGCGGATCCTCCTCGACAAAGCCCCGGTGACCCTTTACGAGGACATCCAGGAGTTCTGGGTCGCGGAACGCCTCTCGGACGGCCGGGTGGTGGGCTGCGGCGCACTCCACGTGATGTGGGAAGACCTCGCCGAAGTGCGCACCCTCGCCGTCGACCGCGAGTTGCAGGGGGCGGGAGTCGGCCATCAGCTGCTCGCGCAGTTGTTGGACACCGCCCGCGCGCTGGGGGTCCGCCGGGTTTTCTGCCTCACCTTCGAAGTGGACTTCTTCGCGAAGCACGGCTTCGTCGAGATCGGGGAGACGCCGGTCGAGACCGATGTGTACATGGAGCTCCTGCGTTCCTATGACGAGGGCGTTGCCGAGTTCCTCGGTCTCGAACGAGTGAAGCCGAACACCTTGGGCAACAGCCGGATGCTTCTGCACCTCTGAACGATCACGTCGGCTTTTCCCGGGCTCCGCGCACCTGTGGCCTATGTCCGAATCGCGCACGTTTCCCTCCTCGTTGCGGTCCTGAACCTCTCCCGGGGGTTTGTGTTTTTCAGGGAAAAGCGGTTTCCTTTCCGCGTACTGCTTTTCGATGAAAGGAAATCCGGTGGCACAGAAGGTTCAGGTCCTTCTTGTCGACGACCTCGACGGTGGCGAGGCGGACGAGACCGTGACGTTCGCTCTGGATGGCAAGACCTACGAGATCGACCTCACCACCGCCAACGCGGAAAAGCTCCGTGGTCTG
The DNA here is from genome assembly GCF_042732005.1 of Streptomyces sp. NPDC059851. Classification (NCBI taxonomy): domain Bacteria; kingdom Bacillati; phylum Actinomycetota; class Actinomycetes; order Kitasatosporales; family Streptomycetaceae; genus Streptomyces; species Streptomyces sp. NPDC059851. The sequence goes on from NZ_JBHWJJ010000010.1 coordinate 105,603, forward strand.
CTCGAGCCGTACACCAAGGGCGGTCGCCGCACCGGCGGCCGTGCCGCCGCGGGCCGCGCCAAGGGCCGGGCCGCAGCGAGCTCCGGCAACCCGGACACCGCCGAGATCCGCGCCTGGGCCAAGGCCCAGGGGATGAACGTCAACGACCGCGGTCGCGTCCCGGCGGAAATCCGCGAGGCCTACGAGAACGCCAAGGGCTGACCCCGTACCGGCGTACGCCGCCACAGCCGTGCCCGGTGGCACTCCGTCGCCGCCGCGGCGACCAGGCGTACGAGATCGGGCGCGGCAGCTCCCTGCCGAAGGCCCACGCCGCCCTGCCCAGGACCGGGCAGGGCCGGCAGCAGCGCCTCGCACCCCTGCTCGGGGGGTCGCAGCCACACGGCGGCCCCCCGGGGACTTCCCCCTGCGGCCCGGCCGGGGGGAACCGGAGCCGTGATCCGGCCGCCCGCACCCAGGGCGGTGAGGTCGAGGGCCACTCCGCCCCACTCCAACCAGTCGAGCAGCCCCGGCAGCTCGTCCGCGGCCCCCGCCGCCACCAGGAACCGCATCCTGCGCCCCATGAGGGCGACCGGACCGGTGGCCACGGGCCGGCGCAGCAGCTCCGCCCCCGCGTCGGACGGCAGCTCCAGTACGTCGAACCGGGTTCCGGTGACCAGCTGGGCGGGCGGCCCGCCCGCGACGGTCCAGCCGAGCACCCGCTCGTACCAGGACGCGCAACCGTCCTCCGGAGCGGTGCGGGGCGCGGGAACGGTGAAGGCCATGACAGGAGCAACTCCGAAGGGCCCCGCGAGTTACGCTGTGCACTCCGACCAATGCGGAACGTAAAGCTCCAGGGGGTGGAGTCCCACATTCGGGACCGAATCGTGTTCGCCCGTAGCGGAGGGACCCTGTGCCGGGGGCATGGACTGTCGGTGCTTACGGGTAAGACATTCCTAGTGGATCGGGGCGACACGCTGATTTGAGCGGGTTCCGTTCGCCATCGGCGTACACGTGTGACGGGTATCTGCCTGGCCTGCGGGAACATCGTCTCGCACCATCGGGTTGGAGCAGTTGTCGGCTGTTGGAGCCGGTTTTCCCCACTGACGTGGGGGTGAGCCGCGGACGGATGTCGGCAGTTGGAATGAGCTGTCCCGCCCCGCGGGACTAGCATGCGGAAGGACAGGGCGGGGACCGACCCCGAACTGCCCGACCGCTCTGAGGAGCGATAAACGATGTTCGAGAGGTTCACCGACCGCGCGCGGCGGGTTGTCGTCCTGGCTCAGGAAGAAGCCCGGATGCTCAACCACAACTACATCGGCACCGAGCACATCCTCCTGGGCTTGATCCACGAGGGTGAGGGTGTCGCCGCTAAGGCCCTGGAGAGCCTCGGGATTTCGCTCGAGGCTGTTCGCCAGCAGGTTGAGGAGATCATCGGTCAGGGCCAGCAGGCCCCGTCCGGCCACATCCCCTTCACCCCGCGGGCGAAGAAGGTCCTGGAGCTCTCGCTCCGAGAGGCCCTCCAGCTCGGCCACAACTACATCGGCACCGAGCACATCCTGCTGGGCCTGATCCGCGAGGGCGAAGGCGTCGCGGCCCAGGTCCTGGTCAAGCTGGGCGCCGATCTCAACAGGGTCCGGCAGCAGGTCATCCAGCTGCTCTCCGGCTACTCCGGCGGAGGCAAGGAGTCGGCCACGGCAGGCGGCCCGGCCGAGGGCACCCCCTCGACCTCGCTCGTCCTGGACCAGTTCGGCCGCAACCTCACCCAGGCGGCCCGCGAATCCAAGCTCGACCCGGTCATCGGGCGCGAGAAGGAGATCGAGCGGGTCATGCAGGTGCTGTCCCGCCGCACCAAGAACAACCCGGTCCTCATCGGCGAGCCCGGCGTCGGCAAGACCGCCGTCGTCGAGGGCCTGGCCCAGGCCATCGTCAAGGGCGAGGTGCCCGAGACCCTCAAGGACAAGCACCTCTACACCCTCGACCTGGGTGCGCTCGTCGCCGGCTCCCGCTACCGCGGTGACTTCGAGGAGCGCCTGAAGAAGGTCCTCAAGGAGATCCGCACCCGCGGCGACATCATCCTGTTCATCGACGAGCTCCACACCCTCGTGGGTGCGGGTGCAGCCGAGGGCGCGATCGACGCCGCCAGCATCCTCAAGCCGATGCTGGCCCGTGGTGAGCTGCAGACCATCGGTGCCACCACGCTCGACGAGTACCGCAAGCACCTGGAGAAGGACGCGGCCCTGGAGCGCCGCTTCCAGCCGATCCAGGTGGCCGAGCCGTCGCTGCCGCACACGATTGAGATCCTCAAGGGCCTGCGCGACCGCTACGAGGCCCACCACCGTGTCTCCATCACGGACGAGGCCCTCGTCCAGGCGGCCACCCTGGCCGACCGGTACATCTCGGACCGCTTCCTGCCGGACAAGGCGATCGACCTGATCGACGAGGCCGGCTCCCGGATGCGCATCCGCCGGATGACCGCGCCGCCGGACCTCCGCGAGTTCGACGAGAAGATCGCGGCCGTGCGCCGGGACAAGGAGTCGGCGATCGACTCCCAGGACTTCGAGAAGGCGGCCTCCCTCCGCGACAAGGAGAAGCAGCTCCTCGCTGCGAAGGCCAAGCGCGAGAAGGAATGGAAGGCCGGCGACATGGACGTCGTCGCCGAGGTCGACGGCGAGCTGATCGCCGAGGTCCTCGCGACCGCGACCGGCATTCCCGTCTTCAAGCTCACGGAGGAGGAGTCCTCGCGGCTGCTCCGCATGGAGGACGAGCTCCACAAGCGGGTCATCGGCCAGAAGGACGCCATCAAGGCGCTGTCCCAGGCGATCCGCCGTACCCGTGCGGGTCTGAAGGACCCGAAGCGCCCGGGTGGCTCGTTCATCTTCGCCGGCCCGTCCGGTGTCGGTAAGACCGAGCTCTCGAAGACGCTCGCCGAATTCCTCTTCGGTGACGAGGACGCGCTGATCTCCCTCGACATGTCGGAGTTCAGCGAGAAGCACACGGTTTCCCGCCTCTTCGGTTCGCCCCCCGGCTACGTGGGCTACGAAGAGGGCGGCCAGCTCACCGAGAAGGTGCGCCGCAAGCCGTTCTCCGTCGTCCTCTTCGACGAGGTCGAGAAGGCCCACCCGGATATCTTCAATTCCCTTCTCCAGATCCTGGAGGACGGTCGACTGACCGACTCCCAGGGCCGGGTCGTGGACTTCAAGAACACGGTCATCATCATGACCACCAACCTGGGCACCCGGGACATCTCGAAGGGCTTCAACCTGGGCTTCGCCGCCCAGGGCGACGTCAAGACCGGCTACGAGCGCATGAAGGCCAAGGTCAACGAGGAGCTGAAGCAGCACTTCCGCCCCGAGTTCCTGAACCGTGTCGACGACACGGTGGTCTTCCACCAGCTGTCGCAGGAAGACATCATCCAGATCGTCGACCTGATGATCGCCAAGGTGGACGAGCGCCTGAAGGACCGCGACATGGGCATCGAGCTCAGCGGCGAGGCCAAGCTCCTGCTGGCCAAGCGCGGCTACGACCCGATCCTGGGTGCGCGTCCGCTGCGCCGCACGATCCAGCGCGAGATCGAGGACATCCTCTCCGAGAAGATCCTCTTCGGTGAGCTGCGTCCCGGTCACATCGTGGTCGTCGGCACGGAGGGCGAGGGCGAGACCACCAAGTTCACCTTCCGCGGCGAGGAGAAGTCGGCCCTGCCGGACCTCCCGCCGATCGAGGCCACGGGCTCGGGCCCGGACCTGAGCAAGGGCTGACGGCCCGCCCGCGCCGCGGGCAGCCGTACGCACGAAAGGGGCGGCCCCGGAACCACATGGTTCCGGGGC